>JAGCSS010000324.1 GCA_017964055.1 Lachnospiraceae bacterium | reverse complement strand
TCTGCGAGATCATCTTCAGATAATCCGCGATAGGATCCGCCTCGGGAATATCAGTCGGAGCCGGATCGGTCCCGGGATCGGGTATAGGCGTCTGTGTCGGAGGCTCGGTCGGCGTGGGTGACGGCTCTTCGGTCGGGTCCAGCACAACCGGGATCACGGTAGGCGTGGGCGACGGCGTAGGTGTCGGTGACTGCGTCACGGGCGTCGGCGTGGGCGTGCTGCCGAATGTGACCGGGTTCCTGTTGTTTGAGCTCTCAACAGGCGTCGGCGTAGGTGTCGGGGTAATGCCGAGGATCTTGTTTACCGCGCCCTCGGACGCGACGAACACCAGCCTCGACAAAAAACCGAACAGTACCGCGGCCACGACGGTCAGCGCGATTATCGCTACGACCTTCTTGGCTTTTTTCCTGTTCTTCGGTTTGATCTTCTGCTCAACGTAATTGAAATCCTTGTCGTTATTGTCCATATCTTCTCCGTCCGGGCAAACGGATCTGCCCGCCCCTTATGTGAACCCCTGATTACCTTATGTTTCGCTCAGAGTCAGCGAAAACGTAAACTCCGTTCCAACTCCCTCGGTACTTATAACGCTGATATTCTCATCATGCGCGGAAATGACCTCTTTGACGATGGACAGGCCCAGGCCCGTTCCCTTCTTGTCCTTGCCTCGCGAGGAATCGGCTTTGTAAAAGCGCTCCCATACGCGCTTTACGCTGTCCTTCGGGATACCGATCCCGTGATCCCTTACTCTTATCAGCACCTTATTGCCCTTTTCCTCAGTCTCGATCTCGATCCTCGAGTCGGAATTGGAAAACTTGATCGCATTGTCGGTAAGATTGTAGAGTACCTGCTGGATGCGGCTCATGTCCGCATCGACAAAGGTCTCCATCGCGGCGAACTCCAGCTCTATCACGATCTTCCTGCTGCGGCAGATGCCCTCAAAGGCGGCCGCGACATTCCTGATGACCTTATTGATGTCAAAGCTCGTGATATCGAGCATCAGGCCCTTGTTGTCCATCCTGTTCAGATCGAGCAGGTTCGATGTGAGCTTCGTTAAGCGGTCTGCCTCGAAAAGTATGATATCAAGGTACTTGCCCTGCAGCTCATACGGTATCGTTCCGTCCTTCATCGCCTCCGCGTAACCCTTTATCGAAGTCAGCGGCGATCTGAAATCGTGAGATATGTTCGCAATGAATTTTTTCTGGTAATCATCGACGTTTTTGACCTCTCCGACCATGTAGCTGATCGAATCGGCCAGACTCCGTATCTCATCATGGCTCTTGACGTTCATCGGGTAGTCGTAATTGCCCTTGGCGTACTCGATCGCGGCGTTCCTGATCTTTCTGGTCGGATAAACGGCCAGGAAATAGATCCCGACGAACGCAATGAACAGCACGCCGGCTATGATCAGGAGACCCATATTTATAACGTCCATGTAAATGACGGCGTCCCTGTCGACCTTCGACTGCGGCACGAAAATGCAGACATAGCCTTTGACCGCATAATCATAAATAACCGGCTCGCAGAAACACATCATCGGCTCCGCGAATACCCCGGACATCTCCACCCCGTCGGTGAACGACGAGCCGAACAGCATGTCCGCCTGATCGCTGACATTGAGCAGGGCTTTGCTGCGCGTATCCGCAAGCACCGCTCCCTTGCTGTTGACGAGCCATATCCTGGCATCGATCAGCCTGTCGATCAGCTCCAGCTGTCTTTGTATGTCTCCCAGATCGACATAACTGGAAAAATAGTATTCGCTGTATTCATCCGCTATCCTTCGCACATGCTCGGAATACTGCGGCTTCATTTTCTCATAAACTGCTTCCTCGACCATCCGGTTTCCGAACAAGTTGACCAGAACGAAAATGACCAGAATGGTGACAAGGAAGCAGATGGTTACCTTTAACGGTAATTTCACGGCTTACCCTCTCCTAAGAATGTCAGCATGCTGAACCTGTAACCCCGTCCCCCGGGCTCATCGTGTTTCGAACCTGTAACCGCGTCCCCATACGGTTCCGATGGCCCAGTTGTCATGATCGTGTATCTTTTCCCTGAGTCGCTTGATATGGACGTCGATGGTTCTTGAATCGCCCACATAATCGTAGTCCCAGATCAGCTCGAGCAGCTTGTCCCTCGAGAATACCTGATTGGGGTGCGAAGCCAGAAAATACAGGAGCTCCAGCTCCTTGGGCGGCATATCGACCACACGGCCCATGTATGTCACCTGGTAGTTCGTAAGGCTGATCACGAGGTCCGGATAGCTCACCGAGTCCTTGTCGACTGGAGTTTCTTCGGCCTTCTCCTGTGTCCGGTTCCTGCGCAGCACCGCCTTTACGCGCGCCACCAGTTCCTTGGAATCAAAAGGCTTTACCATGTAATCGTCGGCTCCGAGCTCAAGGCCCAGGACCTTGTCAAAGGTCTCGCCCTTCGCCGAGAGCATGATGACCGAGCAGTCACCGAGCTTGCGTATCCTGCGCAATACCTCGTAGCCGTCGATCCCGGGCAGCATTATGTCCAGCAGTATCAGATCGGGCTTGTATGTCCCGTATCTTTCTACAGCTGTCTCACCGTCCGGCTCGATCTCGGTATCGAAGCACTCCTTCATCAGATACAATGAGATCAGCTCCGCGATGTTCGCATCGTCATCAACTATCATGATCCTTTGTTTGTCAGACATATGATCTCCGTTCTGTGCTTATTCCTTAAAGGTTACTATCGTAACGCCCCTGTCGCCCTCGCCGAACTCTCCGAGCCGGAAGGACTTGACGTACTTGAGACTGCGCAAATGCCTGTGCACCGCGTCCCTGAGCGCTCCCGTGCCTCTTCCGTGAATGATCGAAACCTGCGGAAGATGCGCAAGATACGCGTCGTCGAGATACTTGTCGATGACCGGCAGAGCCTCATCCACGCGCATTCCGACGATGTTGCAGTCGATACCGACGGTCATGGACTTCGATACGGCGATCTGTCCCGCGCCGGTCTTCTTTCGCTCAACGACCTCGGGCTCCGCCTCGGCAAATTCGATATCTTTGATATTGACCTGAGTGCGCATCGCGCCGAGCTGGACCGCCAGCTCTCCCTTCGCGTTCGGGAGCGAGCAGACCTTGCCCTTCAGGTTCATCGTACGTACGAGCACGGTATCTCCGATCTTCAGATCCTCTATGCTGCGGCTGCCCTCGCTCTGTTTCCTGGGTTTGGGCGCCTTTATCGCCAGTTTTTCGTCTGCGGCGCCGAGCTTCTCACGAAGGCCCGCTCTTTCGGCCTCAAGCTCCTTTACGGACATCCCTGCGGCACCTAAGCGGTTTACCTTGCGGATCGTCTCGTCGGCGTAATCCTTGGCCTTCTGGAGTATGTCGCGCGCCTCTTCGTTCGCGCGTCGCAGTACCTTATCTTTTGCCGCGTCCAGGCGCTCGTTCTTGGCTTCGAGCTTATCACGGAGTACCTGGGCATCGACCATGGCCTTTGCGGCGGTCTCGTTCTTCTCCTCGAGCTCGAGTCTCGCCCTGTCGAGTTCGCTGATGATATCCTCAAAGCTCCTGTCGCGCGTGCCGATAAAGCTGTTGGCCATATCGATGATCTCGTCGTTCAGGCCGAGCTTCTTCGAGATCGCGAACGCGTTTGACTTTCCGGGCATGCCGATCAGCAGCCTGTAGGTGGGGCTCAAGGTCTCCACATTGAACTCACAGCACGCGTTCGAAACGCCGGGAGTTGAGAGCGCGAACAGCTTCAGCTCCGCATAATGCGTGGTCGCGATCACATGCACGCGCCTGTTGTGCAGATAGGTAAGTATCGCCTGCGCGAGCGCCGCGCCCTCGGTGGGATCCGTGCCCGCGCCGAGCTCGTCAAACAGCACGAGCGAATGCTCGTCCGCCTGCGAGAGGATCGATACCGTATTTGTCATGTGCGATGAAAATGTCGAGAGGCTCTGCTCTATGCTCTGCTCGTCGCCGATATCCGCGTAGATCTCGGTAAATGTGGAGAGCTCCGAGCCCTCGAATGCGGGGATATGCAGCCCCGACTGCCCGAGCATTGCAAAGAGTCCGACGGTCTTTAGCGAAACCGTCTTACCGCCGGTGTTGGGACCCGTGATCACGAGCATCGAGAAATCTCCGCCGAGCCATATATCTATCGGCACGACCTTTCTCGGGTCGATCAGCGGGTGACGGCCCTTTTTGATGTTGATATAGCCTCTGTCGTTGAATATGGGCTCGCTCGCCTTCATGTCCTTTGCGAGCATCGCTCTGGCAAAGATATAGTCAAACTCCGCGAGAGTCTTTATATCGTATTTGAGCTTCTCGGTCTCGGGGAAGAGCATGCCGCTCAGATTCTCGAGGACCTTTTCGATCTCCTCTTTCTCGAGGATGGCCAGTTCTCTCAGCTCATTGTTCAGCTTAACTACCGCCATGGGTTCGATAAAGGTTGTGGAACCGCTCGAGCTCTGGTCATGTATCATGCCCGCGAACTGGTTCTTGTATTCGGATTTGACGGGCAGACAGTATCTGCCGTCGCGCATAGTGATCAGATTGTCCTGGAGCACGATCTGCGTGTCCTTTGAATTGACGATCTGATTCAGCTGGTCGCGTATCCTGTCGTTTGTCGATTTGATCCTGCGCCTTACGGACTTGAGTCCGGGGCTCGCGTCGTCCGCGATCTCTTCCTCTGAGATAATGCAGCGTATGATCTCGTTGCTGATCACCGAAATCGGCTCGAGCAACTCAAATCTCTCGGTCAGCGAATCGGGCTCCGCGCCCTCCTCGGTCCTGCCGTAGGACTTTACCCTGAGTACCGCGGTAAGCACCGAGCTGATATGCAGCAGCTCTCCCGCGCCCAGACACGAGCTGACCTCCAGTCTCATGATCGAAGGCCTGATGTCATGTATGCCCGAAAATGAGAGCGAACCCTTGCGGTAAACTCTCGTGAGCGCGTCGGAAGTCTCCTTCTGCAGCTCCCTGATCTTTTCGGTGTCTGCGATAGGCCTGATCGCGCGGCATTTTTCTTTGCCGAGCTCGGAACCCGCGAGGTCCGTCAGCCTGTCGACTATCTTAAAATATTCAAGTGTTTTTAATGCTCTTTCATTCATAGTGTTCTCCGTTTTGCGCCCTCATACGTCTGCGGGCGCGGCGGCCCTATTTCCAGCGGAGCCTGTGAAGCTCTCCCTCACAGTTCATCCCTTCGAAGCCGTTCTGTCTCAGGGCCTCATATAAAACTATGGCAACGGAATTGCCGAGGTTAAGGGACCTGATATCCCCTATCATCGGTATCCTTATGCACATTTCCTGGTTTTCAAGCAATATTTCTTCGGGTATTCCGGCACTTTCCTTGCCGAACATGATATAGTCATCCTGCCCGAAAGATGCGGCGGTATAGACCTTTTTCGCCTTTGTCGTCGCAAAATGTATCCTGGCTCCCGGATTCTGCTCGAGGAAATCGGCGTAATTCTCGTAAACCTTATATTTCAGCTTGGGCCAGTAATCGAGCCCGGCACGCTTGAGTTCCTTCTCCGCGAGCGAAAAGCCCAGAGGCTTTATAAGATGCAGCGTCGAACCGGTAGCGACGCAGGTCCTTCCGATATTCCCGGTATTTGCCGGGATCTCCGGCTCCAACAGTACTATATTCATGTGCAAAACCTAAAACATGCCGCCCGAAAAAGCGGCATGTGATCCTTTAATCTTCTTTGATGGCGATATTGATCGCAAAAAAGTATTTATCCTCGTAGTTAAAAGGAATACAGATATTGGCCGCGTAGTTATTGCCAAAAGATACATTTCCCTTGCAGATCGTGGGCGGAGTGATATCTATCTGCGTACCGCTCTGATAGAAAAGCGTGGCGGTATTGCCCATGATCATGTTGCACAGCTCGCAGATCGCGCTCTGCGCAAGGTCCGACAGCTCGGTAACTTCCATCATGCACATCTTCGATGCGATCTGAAGCGCCGCAGGCATCGGGAAGTCAAGGATAGCCTGTCCTTTCATCTCGCCTGTGATACCCATCAGGATCAGCAGCTCGTCACTCGTGAACTGCGCGTCCTTCAGCGCGGGCTTTCCGATGGCGACATTGAGTCCGCATGCCTGCTCAATGACGGATACCGACGCTTTTAACAGCGGGTTGATGTAATTTACGTTGATCGTTGCCATTCCCTTTTATCCCACCTTGTGATTATTTACAAAACGCTCTATACGCTCGAGCGCTACTTTGATCTTTTCGATCGAATACGCATAAGAAACTCGAAGGAAGCCTTCTCCGCTGTCTCCGAACGCAGTGCCGGGAACGATCGCGACCTTTTCCTCCATCAAAAGCTTCGTCGCAAATTCCTCGGAGGTCATGCCGAGACTCTTGATGCACGGGAATACGTAAAACGCGCCCCTTGCCTCAAAACAGGGCAGACCCATGCGCCGAAGCTCGTGCAGCAGGAATCTCCTGCGCTTCTCATAGGCGTCGCACATCATCTCGACATCGGCATCGCCGTTCTTCAGTGCCTCGATCGCGGCGTACTGGCTCGTGGTCGGCGCGCACATGATCGCGAACTGGTGAAGCTTCGTCATCTGCCTGATGATATTCTCGGGTCCGCAGGCATAGCCGAGTCTCCAGCCCGTCATCGCATAGGACTTCGAGAAACCGTTGATCACTACGGTCCTTTCCTTCATCCCGTCGAACTCGGCTATAGAGACGTGTTTGCCGCCGTAGGTCAGCTCAGCGTAGATCTCATCGGAGATAACGAAGAGGTCTTTTTCCTTTACGATCTCAACGATCGGCGCGAGCTCCTCGCGCGTCATTATCGAGCCGGTCGGATTGTTCGGGAAGGGCAGCACGAGGATCTTGGTCCTGTCTGTGCATGCGTTCCTGATCTCATCCGCGGTAAGCTTGAATTCGTCCTCTTCTTTGAGCTCTATCACAACGGGTTTGCCGCCCGCCATCAGAATGCAGGGCTCGTACGACACATAGCTGGGCTGGGGCAGGAGCACCTCATCGCCACGGTCGAGCATGACTCTTAAAGCAACGTCAATCGCTTCGCTGCCGCCGATCGTTACAAGCGTTTCTTTATCCCAGCTGTAACGCAGATTAAAACGTCTCTCGAGATAATTGCATATTTCGATGCGCAGCTCCTTAAGACCTGCGTTTGACGTGTAATGTCCTCTTCCTCTCTCAAGAGAGTAGATGCCCTCCTCGCGGATATGCCAGGGCGTGTCGAAATCTGGCTCGCCCACACCGAGCGATATGGCATCCTTCATTTCGGTAACGATATCGAAAAACTTGCGGATACCGGAGGGTTTGATATCTACAATGGCTTTATTTAACGGATCCCTCATGGTGAAACGATCATCCTTTCATCTTCCTCTTCCTGCTCCATTATGATGCCGTGCTCCTTGTATTTCTTGAGCACAAAATGGGTGGCGGTGCTTAAGATCGCCTCCATCGGAGCCAGCTTTTCCGATACGAAGCTCGCGACCTCGCGCATGCTCTTTCCCTTGATGATAACGGTAAGGTCAAAGCCGCCCGACATCAGATAGACCGTCTCTACCTCGGAAAACTTATAGATACGCTCCGCGATCCTGTCAAAGCCCTGTCCTCTCTGAGGAGTAACCTTAACCTCGATGAGCGCCGTGATCTTCTCATTCGATACCTTGTCCCAGTTGATCAGCGTGGGATAGCCGCAGATGATCTTGTCCGCTTCCATCTCGGCGACTGCTGCCGTAACCTCGGCCTCTTCGCGTCCGAGCATCATCGCGAGCTCAGACATGCTGATCTTTGAATTCCTGTCGATCGTCCTTAAAATCTGTTCCTTCAGTTCCATGGTCCTGTCCCCTCTCCTATTACTCTTCCTTATCCGCGCGTACACGGCCGACTGTCCGGTCACGGCGTAAGATATGTAACCGTATCGTGATTGATCACTCCGCGCGTATTGTCATCGGTCGTATAGCCTATGACCGCCGCGGGATATCCGAGCCCGTTCAGCTTTTCCGTCAGTGCCCTGCCCTCCTCGCAGCACGCGAGTATGCAGCCGAGACTGTTTGCCAGATAAGGGTTCTCATCCGCATATTCCGATATCTCGATCGCGAACTGACTGATCGGTATGTCCTCGAGTCTGACCCGCAGCCCGCATGAAAGCGTCTCGCCGAGAGCCCAGAGCGCCTTGTATATACCCTGTTTCCCGACGACAAATACATCGCAGCCGCCCAGCGTCAGTTCGCGCATACACCTGTCATCCGCGAACTCCGCTTCCAGCCCTGCGATCCCCTGCATCAGATAACGCAGACCGTAGCGCGCCTCCAGACTGTCACGCTCACGCTCCGCAGTCTCCAGCGTCCACGCTTCGGCCACTCTCCCGATCAGAATGATATCCATAATACTCCGAACTCCGCTTGATGTTTGACGGAAATGGTTTATACTTGATGTGTAAGAAGCTTACACCAGAGATGCCACAAGTGCCGCGAGCATCGCGAGTACGAGCACTCCTACGATCACGATGGTAATGGTTTTCCTGGTCTTTGCGTTAAAAAAGTTCATGTTTGCCTCCGTTCCCCCGAAAGGATATAATATATGCATTTTCCTTACATTTTGGTCTGTGTACTGATCTTCACCGCATGGCTCGGCTATGAGATCAAAAAGAGCTCACGCGCGGACGCCAAGGACTCTGCGGACTTCTGGGCCCGAGAGCACGAAGCGCTGATGACTCCGCGCAAAAGCATCGACGATGTGGTGTTTATCACGATCCCGAAGGAGATAATCCCGAAAAAGGTCGTCTACAATCCTCCCGAACGCGAACTGCCGGATGATGCGTCCGACGATCCCGCGCCCCCCGATCCCGATGATTACGACGAGGATGACGAGGAAGAAGAGGATACCTTAGCCACCGCCTATGAGCGTATAAACACGCTGTCCGCGGAGCTGCGCTCACTCTCAAAGGTCAAGATAGCCGATCTGTCCGAATACACGAACACCGATCTGCGGCTCAAATACGGTACTCCGAACTTCACGATGCTCTCGACCGCCGATACGAATTACACCCGTCTGGTCCAGCTGATACCTACTCTGGTGAGCTCACTGCGCGAGGCCGGTATGAACGAAGAAGCTGAACGCATCCTCGATTTCTGCGACGAGAATTCGATCACCTCGGGTAAGATCAGAAACCTGCGCTGAGCATGTGTCTCATATCTGTGAAACCCGCGTCGGACTTATATCTATACGTCTTTTAATCGTATCATCTGCGGCCGTCTTTGTCAATGTAATGCCGCACCGAAAAGACCCCTGCTCATACGAGCAGGGGTCTTCGTTTACCATTTTTTTATTCCATCGTCGGAACGTTTTATTTTCAGATCTCTTCTCTGCGGATACCCTTGCAGATAACTGCTGCGCCAAGTCCGATGAATGCTGCGCCGAATCCGAAGAATGTCGCTGCGCCGGCTACGCCGGTCTGGGGAAGTACATCGCCTTCGGGGATCTCGGGGATCTCAACATCGATGTCCTCTTCCTCTTCGGGTGCTCCCTCGGGAGTGGTGGGAACATCTACGGGGATCTCTTCTTCCTCGGGTGCGCCTTCGGGAGTGGTGGGAACATCTACGGGAATCTCTTCAACAGTCTCTTCCTCAACGGGAGTTCCTTCGGGAGTCTCGGGCTCTGTTACGGGGATCTCCTCAACTACGGGCTCCTCGGGTGTCTCTGTGATCACGGGAGGGATGATGATGAAGGGAACTACGGGAGTAACATCCTGCTTGGGCTCTTCATCGGGCTCGTCCTTAGGCTCGTCAGA
>JAGCSS010000323.1 GCA_017964055.1 Lachnospiraceae bacterium | reverse complement strand
TGCGTATTTCATGTACAGGCCGGACTTAACTCTCTCGCTCTGTACGTAGGGGCCGAAGCCCTTGTCCTTATCGGGACCCTCGTCATGGATCAGACCGGCCTCAGCCAGCGTCCTGTAAATGATATCGGTCGCGCCCTCAACGAAGCGGCCCTGATCGGTATCCTCGATCCTTAATATAAAATCTCCTCCGGCATGCTTCGCGATCAGGAACTCGTACAGCGCCGTGCGCAGGTTCCCGACATGCATCTTGCCTGTAGGCGAAGGAGCATATCTGCTTCTTACTCTCATGTTTATAGTCACTCTCTTTCCTGAAATAATTATCTCACAGAGCCTTTTCTGACAGGCTTTTCCTCAAGTAATTAAGGCGGTGGCCCGCAGGGTGTTTTCCCGCAAAACGATCAAACGGTTTTGTTTTGCGGGGAAATATCCCGTCGCAGCCACCGCCGTAGTTTGCAGCTTACCCTGTCATCGATCAAGGCTCGATCTTGGTCTTGCCGCCCATGTAAGGCTGCAGAACCTTCGGGATATTTACGCTGCCGTCCGCGTTGAGATTGTTCTCGAGGAATGCGATGAGCATTCTGGGCGGAGCAACAACGGTATTGTTAAGTGTATGCGCAAAGTACTTGCCGCCTTCGCCGACAACGCGGATCTTGAGGCGTCTGGCCTGTGCGTCGCCGAGGTTTGAGCACGAACCTACTTCGAAATACTTCTTCTGGCGGGGCGACCATGCCTCTACGTCGCAGGACTTAACCTTGAGGTCCGCGAGGTCACCCGAGCAGCACTCGAGCGTTCTTACGGGGATGTCGAGCGAGCGGAACAGATCGACCGTGTTCTTCCAGAGTTTGTTGTACCAGGTCATGCTGTCTTCGGGCTTGCAGATAACGATCATTTCCTGCTTCTCGAACTGATGGATGCGGTAAACGCCGCGTTCCTCGATGCCGTGCGCGCCCTTTTCCTTACGGAAGCAGGGTGAATAGCTGGTCAGTGTGTGAGGAAGCGTATCTTCCTGAACGATGGTGTCAATGTTTTTACCGATCATCGAGTGTTCGCTCGTGCCGATCAGATACAGGTCTTCGCCCTCGATCTTGTACATCATGGCATCCATCTCGGCAAAGCTCATAACGCCGGTAACAACGTCGCTCCTGATCATGAAAGGAGGTACGCAATATGTGAAGCCTCTGTCGATCATGAAATCACGCGCATAGGAAATGACTGCCGAATGAAGTCTCGCGATGTCGCCCATCAGGTAATAGAAACCGTTACCCGCAACACGGCGCGCTGCGTCAAGGTCGATGCCGTGCAGCTTTTCCATGATGTCTGTATGATAAGGGATCTCGAAATCGGGAACAACGGGCTCACCGAAACGTTCGAGCTCGACGTTGCAGCTGTCGTCCTTGCCGATCGGAACCGAAGGATCGATGATGTTGGGGATCAGCATCATGCGCTTGGTAACTTCGTCCTCGAGCGCAGCCTGATCGCCTTCGAGCTGTGCGAGTCTGGCACCGAACTCGGCAACCTGCTTCTTAACCTCTTCTGCCTCGTCCTTCTTGCCCTGCGCCATCAGCGCGCCGATCTGCTTCGAGATCTGATTTCTCTTGTTGCGCAGCTCATCAGCCTCCTGCTGCGTGGTGCGGCGCTTCTGGTCCAGGTCGATAACCTCGTCAACAAGCGGAAGCTTCGCATCCTGGAACTTGTTCCTGATGTTCTGCTTAACGATCTCAGGATTTTCTCTTAAGAATTTTAAGTCAATCATATATCCTCGCGTTACGTATCCGCTTGAATTTAGCCCTCACTCCCACTCATGATTGCTACGGATACGCCAAAATAATTCATTATTAATGTATTACAGTCATTTTAATAAAAAATCAAGTCTTTTTTATTATTGAAGAACCGTCCCCGTGTCTTTATGTCATCCTTCGATCGCGGCAGTCTGCGGGGAAGCCAGGCGTGCCTGACCGCGCATTTCTATCCTCGGGCCGCCCTTGCCTTCGATGTAGTCGGCCGTGATGTATACGCGTCCGATCGCGTCGTCCTTCGGGATCTCGTACATGATGTCGAGCATGAAATCCTCGATGATCGAGCGCAGTCCGCGGGCTCCGGTCTTTTTCTCGAGAGCCTTCTTCGCAATGGCGGTGAGCGCCTCCTCGTCAAACTCGAGATCAACCTCGTCGAGCGCGAGCAGCTTCTGGTACTGCTTCAGGATCGCGTTCTTGGGCTCGCGCATGATCTTGACCAGCATCGCCTCGTCGAGACCCTTGAGCGAGTATACGATCGGCAGACGTCCGATGAACTCGGGGATCAGGCCGAATTCGCGCAGATCCTCGTTCGTTACCTTGTCGAGGATGTCGGGGTCATTGTCATATTTATCCTTCAGATCGGCGTTGAAACCGATAAAGCTCTGCTTGCTGAGGCGCTGCTTTATGATGTCCTCGAGGTCCGGGAACGCGCCGCCGCAGATAAACAGGATATTCTTGGTATTCACCGTGGTCATGGGCACCATCGCGTTTTTGCTGCTGGCGCCGACCGGCACTTCGACATCCGCGCCCTCGAGGAGCTTGAGTAATCCCTGCTGCACGGACTCACCGCTCACGTCACGGCTCGTCGTATTCTTTTTCTTTGCGATCTTATCGATCTCATCGATGAAAATGATGCCGCTCTCGGCACGCTCGACATCATTGTCGGCAGCCTTGAGGAGCTTTGAGAGCACGCTCTCGACATCGTCGCCGATATAGCCCGCTTCGGTCAGCGAGGTCGCGTCGGTGATCGCGAGCGGAACGTTCAGTATCCTGGCAAGCGTCTGCACAAGATATGTTTTGCCGCAGCCGGTCGGACCGATCATCAGCATGTTCGATTTTTCGATCTCGATATCGCCCGCAACGTCCTTCGTCACGCGCTTATAGTGGTTGTAAACGGCCACGGAAATGATCTTTTTCGCGCGGTCCTGTCCGATCACGTACTCGTCGAGCTTTTCGCGGATCTTGTGCGGAGGCGGGAGCTTCCTGAAATCAAACACGGGCGCTTCTTCGCCGCTCTCACCCTCTGCTCCGGGCGCGGTCTCGGGCTTTGCCTTTTTTCTGAGCCGCTGGCTCTTCGGGATGTCCTGTATCTGCATCCCGGGGAAGCCCATGCCGGGGAACAGGCCGAAGCCCATATCTCCGAGCGGATTGTCGCCGCCGCTCATCATGTCGAAGGTCTTCTGCATGCAGTCGCGGCACACGCACATATTCCCGGTCATCTTGAGCATCTTGCCCGCTACCGACTCGGGACGCCTGCACATGTAGCAGATATCCTCGTACTCGTTATTGTCATCCTTGATGATGTCGTCAGTTGCCATTGTTTTCCTTCCTCAATATGCGTTTTTATTTATAAACCCTTTGAATATAGTCATGAACAGTATCTTGATATCGAGTCCCAGTGTCCAGTTCTCGATGTAATACAGGTCGTGGTCTATCCTTCTCTTGATCGAGGTGTCACCTCTGTAGCCGTTGATCTGGGCCCATCCGGTCATGCCCGGACGCACCTGGTGCTTGACCATGTAGCGCGGAACCTCCTCGCGGAACTTCTCAACAAACTGAGGACGCTCCGGACGCGGTCCGACGAGGCTCATCTGCCCCGCC
>JAGCSS010000322.1 GCA_017964055.1 Lachnospiraceae bacterium | reverse complement strand
GTCATGATGGGCTTTATCAACGGCGAGATAGACGTGCTCGTGTCCACGACGATCATCGAGACCGGACTCGATATCTCCAATGTAAATACGATAATCATCGATGATGCGGACAGGCTCGGACTCTCGCAGCTTTATCAGCTGAGAGGCCGCGTGGGCAGGTCGGCAAGGACCGCGTACGCATTTCTGATGTACAAACGCGACAAGATCCTTAAAGAAGTGGCGGAACAGAGGCTTTCCGCTATCAGGCAGTTTACAGAGCTCGGCAGCGGCTTTAAGATCGCGATGAGGGACCTCGAGATCAGAGGCGCGGGCAATCTCTTAGGTGCCGAGCAGTCGGGACAGATGTCCGCGGTCGGTTACGATCTGTACTGTAAGCTCTTAAACGAAGCCGTCAATGCGCTGAAGCTCGGCGAAAAAGAGCTCGAGATCTGGGATACTACGATCGATATGGATATTGACGCGTACATCCCTTCCACGTATATTAAGAACGAGCTGCAGAAGCTCGATATGTACAAGCGCATCGCGAACATCGAGAGCGCGGAGATGCTGACAGACATGCAGGAGGAGCTGACCGACAGATACGGCGACATCCCGAACGCGGTCAACAATCTGCTCTCGATCGCTCTCTTAAAGAGCCGCGCGCACGCGGTGTATGTGACGGGGCTGACGCAGAAAAAGCTGGATGTGCGCCTGAACATGTACGAAAAAGCAAAACTCGATGTGGCGCGGATCCCCGAACTCATCGCGAAGTTTGACAACCGTCTGAGGCTCGTGCCCGGCAAGAGTCCATATTTTACCTTCAAGCTCGAGGACGAGAGAGGCAAAAAGCGCGACGTGCTGCCGGTGGCGCAGATATTTGCGCAGATTGGCGGACTGATCGACGCGATGGGCGAGATAGTGCTGCCTGCGGGAGAGAGTGTGGCTGAGAAAAAGTAAGATCACTGCTGCCGTATGGGAGTGAAGCTGAGAATAAATAAGATCACGGCAGCCCGAAGGGCATGTACTTTGGAAATAACGGATAGAGCCTGTTTTTCAGGCACGGGACGGAGTTTGATATGAGACTGTTAATTGGATGGCGAAAGTTTGCCGCTGCGGCTGCGGTCATTTTTATGATCGCGCTGACTGCGGGAGGCTGCGGCCTGATGAGTGATAAGAGCGGAGACGACGATACGCATGAGCTGACCACGAGTTTTCTCGAGGATACCGTATTTACGGTGTCGGACGTGCGGGTCAGCCTCACGGAGTGGTATCTTTACGCTCTGCGGCAGATAGCGGACATCGAGGCGATGTACGGAGAGGACATCTGGGATTTTAAGGTGGACACCGAAGGAAAGACGATGTGGGATGCCGTTAAGGACGACATCATGGAGCAGATCATCTATATCAAGATCGTCTGCGCGAGAGCCGGCGAGCTCGGGATAACGATCAACGAGGACGACCAGCTCAACATCAACCTCCAGACCGATGAGTTCATGACCGGACTCAGTGCGGAGATGAAGAATAAATACGGCATCACGCAGGATATCGTAAAAGCCATCTATACCGACAATGTTCTTGCGATGAAGGTCTATGAGAACCTGACGCTCAATATCGACACCAATATCCCCGATGTGGACGTAAGGCACATGGTGCTCGATTATATCTCGGTCCTCAAATATTATGAGAATGATGATGAGGACGCCGTATCTTATACGGACGAGGAGCTGGCACAGATCAAAGCCGACGCCGAAGAATATCTGGCTGCGGCCAAGGCAAACCCCGATATCACGCGCCTCGCCGAGATAAACGACGACCGTTACAGCGTGGTGGAGCTGGTTGCCGATTACGCGGAGCTAAAGGAGAAGCTTCCCGATGACATCCCGGACAAGGCATATTCGCTCCGGGAGGGCGAGATCAGCGGCCTGTACGAGACCGAGGACGCCTACTTCATCCTGGATTGCGTGAAATACACCGACGAGGAAAGCACCAATGCCGCGAGGATCAGGATCATCGAGGAGCGGCAGAAGGCGCTGTTCGAAGAGAAATACACAGCCTGGGAGGCTGAGACGGTCATAAAGACAAATTATAAGGTCTGGGACGCGATCGTAAGAGAATGAATATGGCAGACAGGGATAAAAAAAGGAAAAGAATAGCATATACCGCAGCGGCAGTCATATTCTGGCTGCTCGTATGGCAGTTGTTAAGCGTGGTGACGGGCAGCAGGGTCATCCTGCCGGGGCCGATCGACGCTCTTAAAGCCCTGTTTGGGCTGATCCCGACGCTTACCTTTTGGAAAACGGTCGGAAACTCGTTTTTGCATATAGTACTCGGATTCCTGTGCGCGGTCATACTGGGCACGCTCCTGGCAGCCGAATCTTACCGGTTTGTGCCGGTCAAATATCTGTTTTCGCCGCTGATGAAGCTGATCAAAGCGGTCCCCGTGGCGTCATTTATCATACTGGTCCTGCTCTGGATCAACTCGAGGCAGCTGCCTGCAGTCATCTCATTTCTGATGGTACTCCCGGTCATATATATCAATGTACTGACCGGCATAGAGGGAACCGATCCAAAACTGCTCGAGATGGCGGAGGTTTTCAGGCTGGGAAACGCGAAAAAGCTGAAATACATATATATACCGGCAGTGAAGCCGCATTTTGTCGCCGCCGTGAATATAGCCCTGGGCTTTTCGTGGAAGTCGGGTGTGGCTGCAGAGGTCATAGGCCTGACGCCGAACGCCATAGGTACCAGGCTCTATGAGGCGAAGCTGTATCTGATGACGGATGAGCTGTTCGCCTGGACGGCAGTCATAGTACTGGTGAGCGTGCTGTTTGAGAAAGCGGTGATGGCTGCGCTGAAGCGGTCCACAAAAATGAATTGACTGTATCCCCTTACGGCGGCATCAGAACAGATGCAGCTTTGTACTCGGGATCAGGTATGTCGGGAAGGATCGATCGGGTGGGGATCAGATATCAGAGACGGTTCTATCTGCTGTGGGAGTAAAGCATGAGTGAGATCAAACTGAGGAACATAAACAAGAAATACGGAGAAACGCAGGTACTTTCAGGGTTTAGTGAGACATTTGCCGATGGCGGGAGCGTGGCGGTCATGGGACCCTCGGGTTCCGGCAAGACTACATTGCTGCGCCTTATCATGGGGCTCGAAACACCTGATAGTGGAGAGATCAGCGGCACGGAAAACGGGAGATTTGCCTGCGTGTTCCAGGAAAACCGTCTGATAGAGCATTGCAGCGCGCCGGAGAATCTGAGGCTCGTGCTGAAAAAAGATGTCCCCGAAGAAGCTATCATCGAAGAATTAAAGAGTGTGGGGATCGGAGTATCGAATCCCGAGGAACTCACCAAGCCCGTATCGAAGTTCAGCGGCGGCATGAAGCGCCGCGTCGCGATAGTCCGCGCTATGATGGCAGAGGCGGATACGGTCATACTTGACGAACCTTTTAAGGGACTGGACGCAGAGCTGAAGCAGGCTGTGATGGGCTACATTGATGACCGGATAGGTACCGCGCGGATGATCCTTGTGACCCATGATGAGGACGAGGCCCGTCAGTTGTGTGACAGAGTGATCCGCATATCATAATGACATAGACGCTGCTTACAGTTAAACAACAGCACTCATGTGAAGGGGGGGGGGTTATGCTGCTCTTTCCCCGGTGGGCGAAATACAAAGACGGCGGCACGGTTGAATTATGGTCTCCGGCATATCAGATCATTCATTGGAACACTCTTGAGAACAAACCGAAAAAAGGCTTTGTAGTCTTTAGGACAGTAGCCTTCTGAGTGACATGATATCGTCCTTTGAGGGCAGGCCCGATGAGAATGCTGATGCACTGCCGGCGCAGACTGCGGTCTTTAAGGCATCGTCATACGAGCCGGTCTCGAGCCAGCCGTAGATAAACCCGGCGACCATGGCGTCTCCGGCACCTACGGGATTGACTACATTTCCGCGGGGGGCCTCGCGTGTGATCAGAGTGCCGTCCTCGCAAAGAAGCATAGCGCCCTCACGGTCGAGAGATATGAGAACATTG
>JAGCSS010000321.1 GCA_017964055.1 Lachnospiraceae bacterium | reverse complement strand
TGCATATAGAATTATAGATTTTCGATATACTGTACTGCTTTACGAGTACATTATAGCATCTCCAGAGCAACTGAGACTATGGTAATTGTTCCGAAAAAAAGGAGAAAAAATGTACATCATAAACAACACCGGTTCAAAGACCCTTCTTAATAGTCCGAAGCCTACTGTTCGACAAATCAGTATAAGCCTCAACCCATCCGGATTCATCAGCTGATAAATCTTCCTGACTTGCGCAATACTCTAAAAACTTTAGATATCCCTGCCGTGCCTCAACATATCTTCCGGCATGATAAAGATTATCGGCAACTTCAAATAATGCCTTGAATCTCAGGATATGCATAGGGTTTGCGTCAAAAAAGTCCTGATAAGTTTTTCTTGATAACTCATAGTCTCCGATTTTCTGAAGTTCATTAGCTAGTATCAGTTCCTTCGGGACCGTTACATCCACCTTCTTTTGCATCATCATTCTTAGCTACCGAATAAGAATTCATCCATTGGTCTTATTCTATCCTTTTCCTAATAGTCATCACGGAGCACGGCTTCACCGGTACTCCTGTTATACAGGACTCCGTCTTCCGCATAAAAGTTTGTATTCAGCGGCGCAACGTTAAAACGCAATGTCGGGCGGTATACAAGCACCGTGCCGTCATCCTGTCTGATGCCGCGTGATGAGATCTGATAACAGATGTTGTAAGTACTCATGTTGCCCATTTTTGCGATGTTCTTGCTGACATTGACGGTAAAGACTATGTCCTTATACACTGCCACGGCATCTTCCTTCCCGGGCGTGATATCTGTATCGGCAGCAGCCGCACTTACGGGTTCCGGGCTGTCGGTTTCTTCGTTTATGATATTCAGAGTCGAGAGGTTCACGTAGTCCACCGCAGGATCATATTTTATCTCAAAATTTGTCGGAACTCCGATCCCGATAAATCCGCCCAGCTTTTTAACGGGCGTGCCGTCCGAGAGTTCTTCCGGTATATCGATGACAGTGTGACTCTCATCGCCGTCCCAGAAATAATCCTTTATCATCGCTTCCCTGCGGTCGTTCGAAAGCTCATAACCCCTATTGCCTTCGGTGATATATTCCGAATCGTTATAGCCCGTGCAGGCTGTAAGCAGCATGGCAAACAAAACAAAAAGGAGTGCTTTCTTCATATCGATCTCCAATCCGAAATAATGACATTTTCATTGGTCGTCGGTATTATCATAGCACTCCTGTGTAATCTGAAAAACACTATTTTGGGGGGATGCGGGCGGTAGCGGTAGTCACGGCCTCGATAATACCTCGGCGTGAACCTAGTATCTTCCAAAAGTACAGGTCGGGAAATGGCAGGTTTCGCACAGTCTGCACAAGCCGCCGTCGCCCATGCGGATCAGGTCCCGGTTTGTGAGCTTGTCGCCGGCATATATCTGCGGGAGCAATACATCGAAAAGCGTCGTGGGACGACTGATCGCGGCCCCGGGGACACCGAGTATCGGAACATCACCGAGATATGCCACAAGAGTCATATTGCCGGGCTGCGAGGGCACTCCGTGGGTTATGATCTCCGCTCCGAGCTGTCTGACGGCGGTGGGCGTCACGTCATCGGGATCGACACTCATGCCGCCTGTGAATATCAGGAAATCAGCCCCGTTGTCCAGATGTTTTTTTGCTTCGCGCACGATCATGTCAAGGTCATCGTCGCATATCGTTACACCGACGATCCCACCGGGATAATGGGACAGTTTTTCCCTGATCACGGGTTCGAATTTATCCTTGATCCTGCCGTTATAGACCTCGGAACCGGTTATGATGACACCTGCCCTGCGCGCATGGTACGGACGCAGGTCAAGCAGCTTTTTTCCCGCACATTTCTCTTCTGCGGCGATAATGTTCGCTTCCTTCGTGACCAGCGGTACGATCCTCATCGAGGCGAGCCTGTCGCCTTTTTTGACGGGGAAATGGTCGGGCAGCGTCGATATGGTGACGTCCTCGATGGAATTTACTTCCTCGAGAAGCCCGGTATCCACCCTGAACATGCCTTCCGTGTCGGCTATCAGAAGGACTTTTCCTTCGGACGGAGCGGTATAATGTGCGCCCTCGACCGGAGCCATCGCGGCCATGCGCAAAGCGCAGTCCTCTTCGTGCAGCTCGCCGGCATTCTCCTCCCAGATGAATACGGTCTGCTTGCCGATATTCAACAGCTCTTCGATGTCTTCCTCACGGATCACATGGCCGCGCTTAAATGCGGGGCCTTTGAAACCGTCGACCATCTTTGTGATGTCGTGGCAAAGGGTCATGCCGACAGCGTCTTGTACGCGGATCTTCTTCATATGATTCCTCGATTCTATGATAAGTATTAAGTTACCAGCCAATATGCGGCGTTGGGCTGCAACGGGTAGTTTTTCTCAAAACAAAACCGTTTGATCGTTTTGAGAAAAACCACCCTGCGCGCCCACGCCTCACATTAGCGTATCACTTATTCTCTCAGCAATAACACATTCTCAGGAGGAATGTGTATCGTGATGGTTTCGGCGCGGGCGGATTCCCATGTCGGTTTGTCAAGTTCCATTCCCAGGCATTCGGTGCCTTCGGTTGGGCCGGCAGGCCGGAGCATGACTGTGTACGAGAACGGATTCTCGATCTCCTCTTCGACTTTGCAGACAAATTGATTACGCTCGGCGGGGCCGAGGCGGATGTCATGCATCCTTATGCCGATGGCAGTGATCCCTTCCGGCATCCCGGCCGATCGGGTCTTCGAAGTGTTCGGAACTTCAAGCTCCATTCCCCATGCAGGGACTCGGACACGTGCAGCAGACAAGGGGACGGTTCTTTTGTCTTCAGACCCGGAGACAAAAGAACCGTCCCCTTGTCCGTAATCAACCGAAGCCAAATTCTTGCAGCCTGTCATCCTTGCCGCGTAAACAGTCTGAGGGTCCGCAAAGATGCTGTGCCTGTCACCCTCGATCTCTATGCTGCCGTTGTTCATTATCGCGATCCTGTCGGTGATACGGTAGGCTTCGTCGCGGTTATGCGACACAAATATCGCCGGCTTTCCAATATCCCGTATCGCCTCGCTCACAACTCTTTCAAGCTCAAATCTAAGATGCGCGTCAAGTGCCGAAAAAGGCTCATCGAGCAGCAATATCTCGGGCTTTCCTACAAGTATCCGGGCCAGTGCCGCGCGCTGCTGCTGTCCGCCCGATAGGCTGTCGGGCCTGCGTCTCTCGGTATCCGATATATGCATTTTCGCGAGCATCTCACGCGCGGTCTTCTCCTTTTCGCGCCTTGGCAGCTTCTCTCTTATACCGCATATTACATTGTCAAGGATCGTCATGTTCGGGAACAGAGCGCCCTCCTGGAAAAGATAGCCTACCCTGCGCTCCTGCGGAGGCAGATCGATGCCCTTCTCAGAATCAAAAAGCGTCACTCCGTTCAGCTCGATCCTGCCTTTATCGGGCCGTTCGATACCTGCGATGCATTTGAGCGTCATGCTCTTGCCGCATCCGGACGCGCCGAGTAGCGACAGTGAGTCATCTCCTGTCGCTAAATGTATGTCGAGTTTGAATTTTCCGATCGTTTTTTCGAAATCCGCGATTAACCCCATATGAACCTTCCGACCGTTTTCCGTTTTTCTCGTATAACGGTTTTATTATCTTAGCTCCGGATCAGATCTCCCCTGTCATGCCACAGCCGTACTCTCTGTACGTTTTCTGCGCTCGAGCATATTGACGGCCAGCAGCACAGTGGCCGAGATAGCTACATTTACCAGCACCCATTTTATCGCAAGACCGTCATCGTTCGTCCTCCACAGCTGGTAGACAGTTGTAGAAACAGTCGCGGTCCTGCCCGGCGTATAGCCGCAGATCATGCTGGTCGCGCCGTATTCGCCGAGCGCTCTCGCGAACGACAGCACTATCCCGGCTATTATACCCTGTTTGCAGTAAGGCATACGTATACGCCAGAAAATAAATGAGTTGCTGAGCCCCAGCGTTTTCCCGGCATGCTCCAGTGTCTCGTCGAACGACTCGAATGCGCCCCGCGCGGTCCTGTACATCAGCGGAAAAATGACTACCGTGGTTGCAAATATCGCGGACCACCACTGCATGGTCAGCTTTACGCCGAATACCTCAAAAAACCAGGCTCCGAAAAAGCGTTTCGGCCCGAGCACGCGCAACAGCAGATACCCGACGACCGTGGGCGGGAGCACCAGCGGCAGCGTCAGGATCACATCAAGTATTCCTTTCAGGAACCGGGGGATGCGCGCTATGTAATAAGCCGCGCAGATTCCCAGAAAGAATACCGTAACGCTGCTTATCGCGGCGATCCTTAGGGAATTGAGCAGAGGATACCAGTCCATAGAGAATCCTTTCTTTAAGGCAGTTCGCAGACAGAAGAACCGTCCCTGTGTCTGCCCTTGTCCGCCGCGTCAGTTATTCGATCAAGACAGCGGAGAAAAACCTACCGACTTAAACACTTCCGCAGCTTCGCTGCCCTTCAGGTACTCCAGGAATGCCTTTGCTTCCTTTTCATGCTCCGTACCCTTTATAACGGCAGCCGGATAGATGACCTGGCCGCACATATCCTTTGTCGCGGTATCTACCACGGTAAGTCCGGCCGAAAATGCATCGGTAGCGTATATGATGCCGCATGATACGGCGGCTTCTTTTACCTGTGAAGTAACTTCCTTTACATTGGATCCGTAAGACAGAACTCCCGCCGATGCCAGCGCGGCTTCATCCAGCCCGTAGTAGGCGAATATCTTCTGCGTATACTGTCCTACCGGAACATCAGAATTGCCCATGGCCAGAAGGATGGTCCCGGCCTCGAGACCCGCCTTCAGATCCTGATACGAGCCGATCCCGGCGGGATTGCCTTCGGGCACCGCCAGCGCAACTTTATTCTCCAGCAGGTTGAACCTGGTATCCGAAAGTACGAAATCCAGTCCTTCCGTATTGCCGCCGTCCTTGTCCTTTGCGGCATCGAGCTGATTCATCTGCTTGGGAGAAGCCGAAATGAAAACGTCGCAGTCCGCGCCTTCCTGTATCTGTGTTTTCAAGGTTCCGGAAGAATCGAAATTGAAGACTAAAGTAACTTCGGGCGCAGCGGCTTTGTACTTCTCCGCTATCGCGTTCAAAGTCTCGGTCATCGATGCTGCCGCAAATACTATGAGTTCCGTTGCTTCTTTCTGTTTCGAAGAACATCCCGCAGCACCGAAAACCAGACACGTAACCATCAATAATGCAAAAAATCTTTTCATGACAACCACCCCTTTGTTTTTGCTGCCATAACGGCTCCCCCGAGCGGTTATGACGCCTCAGAATAATTTTAGTGGGAGCAAACTAATTTTGCCCCCACCGATATTCTCTCAAAAATATAACGAAGTGTCAAGAACTAATTCCGACATTCTGCTTTTAATTCTGTTCCGCCTGATACTTGTCCAGGATCCTGTAGATATCCATGTACGGATCGTCTATCATCGTAAGCTCGTCATTCAGTTCGAGGAGTTTTCCTCCCTTTTCGGTCACGGGCTTCCACTCGGGCAGGCCGCTGCCGTTGGGATCGCCGTATTTCGCGAAATTCACCCAGTAATTCTGCATAATCTCGGACAGCTTAAAGTCCGA
>JAGCSS010000320.1 GCA_017964055.1 Lachnospiraceae bacterium | reverse complement strand
GGTCCATATGTCTTATTATTTGCCTTCTGCAGGCACGCTGCTGAACTCTCCGAGTACGCTCTTGATAACCTTTGCGCGGGGGAGATATTTCATGATCATGCGCTTCATCTCCACGGAATCCACGGGCTTGGTCAGATAATCATCAAAGCCGCCCGCAAGATACCTCTCCTTTGCGCCGGTCACGGCATCCGCGGTCATGCAGATGACCTTTGTATCATGGTTCAGGCCGTCCGGCTGGTCCTTTATCCTGTGCATGGTCTCGGTGCCGTCCATCTCGGGCATTCTCTGGTCCATCAGGATCAGATCGTATTTTTTCTCGGTCGTGCGCTTCAGCGCCTCGCGGCCGCTGTATGCGCCGTCCATCTGCATAAGAGTCTTTTTCAGCAGGCCTTCCGCCACGAGGATATTTACCCTGGTATCGTCGACAATGAGTATCTTTGCCTCGGGCGCGGTGAATATCTCTTCTTTTACATGGCTGTCACGGATGCTCTGCTCGTACTTTGCCTTGAAATCGCCGACAGGCTCCTCGGAAACGATCCTCTGCGGGATCGTGATCGTAAAGGTGGTACCCTCGTGATAAACGCTCTCTACGCTTATCCCGCCGTGCATCATGTTGACCAGATTCTGCGTGATCGCAAGTCCCAGACCGGTTCCCTCGGTTGTTGAATTGTGTTCAAGATCCATTCTTTCGAACTTTCCGAACAGTCTCTTAAGGTCCTCCGGCTTTATGCCGATGCCCGTATCTTTAATCTTAATGACCAGATTGAACTCTGTTCCATTATCTGTCTTAATGGGTTCCGTGCTGGAAACATCCAGCTCCACGCTGCCGCTCTCGGTGTATTTGACCGCATTGTTCAGAACATTGATCAATATCTGCCTTACCCTGGTCTCATCGCCGTACAGACCGTCCGGTATGTTCCTGTCGATATTTACCTTAAAGTCCAGTCCCTTTGCGTCGGCCTTCATCGCGATCATGTTGCCTGTATCGTTAAGTACGGAACTGAGCTTGTATTCTCCGCTGACCAGTTCCATCTTGCCGGCTTCGATCTTCGAGAAATCGAGTATATCGTTGATGATGTTGAGCAGATTGCCGCCGGCGCCCCTGATGTTGCCGGCGTATGAACAGATCTCCGAGAATACGCTGCGCACCCTCTCCTCATCTCCGGGGAATCTGTCGCGCGCGTTCATGCTCTCGTTTATGATCATCTCATTCATGCCCAGAACAGCGTTCAGCGGCGTCCTTATCTCATGCGACATATTCGCTAGGAAATCGCTCTTTGCATTGTTCGCCTTCTCGGCGATCTCCTTGTCCCTGCGGATCTTGTCATTTTCCATGAGCTTCTGTCCGAAGCCTGCCACGAACATGATCATCGCAGTAAAAAGTACAAGTCCCAGCGAGAAGATAAAGATCATAACGGCGATCACGTTAAAATCGACCGTGCCGTGCGCCGTTATATAGGAATCCCTGCACCATGCGCCGATGAAATAACCTCCGATGCAGCAGCTCAAAAGGAATACCAGATATGTGACATTCAGCGCCCGCATAAACGAACGCGAGAGCAGCGACCGGCCGACGGCCGCATTCGGCAGGTTCTCACCGAACTGTCGGCGTATCGCGACGATCATCAGCGGGAAGATCAGGAAGCTGGCCATTATAAATACGATATAAACGATCAGGGACACCTTGTTGTCTCTCAACAGCCTCGCGGTCCAGCAGATATACTGTATGCAGGCATAAACCAGACAGGTGACCGCCATGTAGGGCTTTCTGATCACCTTATAGTTGTTCCTCAGATAGTAAACAATGGACTGGATGCAGAAATACGCCAGCAGCGCGATAGCGGCCTCTTCCCAGACAGCGATGACGATCCCGTCCATCTTGTAATAGATGCAGAAATGGAATATACCGAACAGTATGGGAATGAACTGCCAGATCGAAACAGTTTTTCGTTCCTTTTCGGTCTGCAGCACGCGTATCAGAACGGCCAGTATGACAAAGCTGATATTCCAGCCGAGATATGTGAAATAGTTGGAGATGGTCGGATAGTCGTTCATTACCAGATTGTATTCAACCCAGTAATAATTCGTCAGATTGTTGAAAAGAAAGAAAAGCGCCAGAAGCAGCCAGTATCTCTTCGATCCGGCAACGTATCGCGCAAAGGCTGTATTGAGTGAAATGATCGTAACTACGAGGGCTATTATCAATCCTATAGTCTCATACATATCCGCTCTTCCTCACAATGCCGCGCATTACGCGCGGAAAACTGACAATACTCCGTAAAATACATGAATAGCATTTTGGCGGAAATATTGTATAATATAGTTACTGAAGGAACGCCGCCAGCTCGTCGCCGTGTCTTAAGATAACTTCGGTGGCGATCATCATAAGTATCTGTACCACGCCTGCGGCAACGAGCTCCCAGGTGATGAGCCTTACGCGGCTCACAGGGGCGGGCTCGAGCGGCACGGAGGTATATGCGGGCGCCGAAGTAAACTCCCCGTCCGAGGGATTTGAGAGTATCTCACGCGCAGGAGATGTCTGAGTCTTTTTCCCTGCAAACATCGCGCACATGATCTCCCATCTGCCGCAGCGCTTTGCGATGAATCTCAGCAGAATGAATACCAGTACGCCTCCTACCGCGGCAGGTACGGCATAATGCATGACAAGGCCGAGTACATCCGCTGTCGAAAGTGCCGAGGCTCCGGTTCCCATAACGGCATCGATCGAGAAATCATTCGTTCCCATAATGCTCTCAAGCAGATTCATTGTATTGACATCGTTTTCCGCCTTGGCCGTATCGTAAAGGTTCTGCATCCACTCAAGCGCGGCAGGCAGCCCGTAGATGGTCACTACCGATACCGCATTGACCAGTGCATGCACGATCATGGTCGACCAGAGCGAATCCGTGGCCTCAACGATCAGCGCAAATATCACTCCCAGCACGAACGCATAGGTGAACTGATTCAGGTTGCCGTGCACCAGACCGAACAGCAGTCCCGAAAGCAGCGCCGCACCAAAGCCCGCACCGAGCCTGTATGTATTGTAGAAAACTCCGCGGTATGTGAACTCCTCAAGGAACGCAGGTATTACAGCTATAACGAGCAGACCCACGAGGAACGGAACTTCGTCGGTCACATCGAACATCACGGCCGAGATCACATTCGTCGAGTACAGCATCGAAAGCGCGTTGAAAAAGTTAAGGACCGGCGACAAGCATATATAGATCAGTATGCAGAGGAGTATATTTGAAAACCGGATCTTCTTGTAGCGGAGAAACGCAAATCCCTTTTTAAGGTCTCTGTGCGTGAACACGAAGTAGATTATGGCAGGCAGGGCAAATACCAGCTGCGAGAATATCAGCTGGAGGGTAACCTTGCCCATGAATATATCGATACCGAACGCAGCCAGTATGCCGACTACGATCTGAAACACGATCTCTATAAGAACAAGAGCCAGGAAAAGTAAATTTACACCCTTTATCGTTTTCTGAGTCTCCATAAAATCCCCCTTGAACACTTGGTGAATTTATGATACAACAAAGAGCGCCCGTTGGCAAGTAAACAGGCATTTTAAGAGCATCCGGGGTGCTCTGGGATCTCCCGGGAAAGGAAAAGACATGATACAGCTTGGACGCGAACAGAATCTGAAGGTACTGAGAACCGCTTCGATCGGAGTTTATCTCGGAGAAGAGCGGGATCCTCTCGCGGTATTTACCCGCACCGATACGGCCAATACATCGAGCATTACGGACCGTACGGATATACTTCTTCCGAAGAACGAAATTAAATCTGGATTAAATATAGGTGACACAGTTAGGGCGTTTGTTTACCTCGATTCCGAGGACCGGCCGATCGCCACGCTGCGTACTCCGATGCTCACGATCGGGTCCTTTGCGCTCCTTACCGTAAAGGATATAAACAAGATCGGAGCCTTCCTCGACTGGGGTCTGGCAAAGGATCTGTTCCTCCCCTACAGGGAGATGACCTGCTCCCCTTCGGTCGGAGACAGAGTACTCGTTACGCTCTATGTCGACAAATCAAAACGACTCTGTGCCACGATGAAGCTCTACCGTTATCTGCGCACCGACAGTGACTACGAAAAGTCCGACTGGGCAGACGGCACGGTATATGAGATATCCGATGAATACGGCGCATACGTGGCCATCGACAATATGTTCTCGGGCATGATCCCGGCGCGCGAACTGATGCGCCCGGTCAAGGTCGGCGAGTCGCTCCGCTTAAGGATCGCAAAGGTACACGTGGACGGTAAACTCGAGCTCAGCATGAGAGAGCCCGGCTACCTCCAGCTCGGTCCCGACTGTGAGTTGATCTTCAAAAAGCTCAAGGCCGCGGATGGCGGTTTTCTGCCGTTTCACGACCGTTCCGATGCCGAATTAATTAAATCAGAAATTAATATGTCAAAGAATTCTTTCAAGCGAGCGATAGGCCATTTGATGAAAGACGATTTGATAGATATCCTTGATGACGGAATCAAATTAAGAGAGCGCTGATCAAAGATCAGCGCTCTTTGTTTACTTATAACTTAATTACGATCGGCCGGATCACTCTTCCGAAGTTACTTCTGCCAGAGCCGCCAGCAGCTTATCCGCCTCGATGGGCTTGGCAACCAGATGCTTAAGTCCGATCTCCTGAACTTCCGCCAGGGTATCATGATCGCAGAGCGAACTGAGCATGACGATCTTGGTGGCAGGATCCCGTTTAAGCAGCTCCGTAGCCGTCTCTATGCCGTCGATGCCGGGCATGATGATATCGAGAGTGATAACATCGGGTTTCAGCTCTTCGGCCATTTTAATGCCGTCTTCCCCATTCTTTGCGTGACCCGCGATCTCATATCCCTTAGGCTCTATAACATCAGCTATTTCCCTGGCGATGAACGGCGAGTCATCAATAATCAACACTTTTTTCATAGATAGGTCCCTCCAGTCCTTTCTGCTCTAGTTGCTGGAATGCTCGGGCAAAACCTTATAGCAAAGAACAAAATCGATCTTGCCCTGATCGCACATGAATGTCCGTACGATTCTGTTGCTGTAATCCGCTTCGGCTGTTTCCCTGTAGGCGCCGCGTATCAGAACCGGGATAATGAATCTGGACGCGTGCCCGATCTCATTGTTTATCTTTGATATGAACCTCCCGAAAAAGATGTTCATATACTCTTTGAAATAAGCCTCTCTGTCGTCCTTTGACAACTCAGCGCCGTTGCTCATCTTGTCTACAACCGTCTCCACGAACTCCGCGGGGAACTGGGCGACTGTCTTGGACTTAAAGACCCCTTTTGAGAGAACCACTACCGAAACAGGATTATCAATTCGTTTTTTTCTGGCCGGAGGTGCCTTCAGCTGTATACCGGTCAGTTGTTCCGTGACCGATGAATATACTGCGTCAACGGCATCCTCGACAAAGCGATCGTTGATTCCTATGGCAGTCTCCCCCTTTACTTATCTCCGAGGAAACGCATCTTCGCGTTCTCGCGGGGATCGGCCTTAACAGGCTCAGGAGTAGGCTTAAGGCTGTTGGCCGCGTTGTTCAGTGACTGGGTCATGTTGCCCTTGCAGGCATTGCAGAAACGTCCCGTAAGGATATTCGCTCCGCATCTCTCGCACTCGATGCCGACAGACGAACCCTCGGCAAATGTAAGGCGCTCTTCGCGAACCCACTGCTTGATCAGCTTAACGGAAACCTCGGTATCTTCGGCTA
The DNA here is from genome assembly GCA_017964055.1 of Lachnospiraceae bacterium. Taxonomy (GTDB): domain Bacteria; phylum Bacillota; class Clostridia; order Lachnospirales; family Lachnospiraceae; genus RUG11977. The sequence goes on along the minus strand of JAGCSS010000320.1, from coordinate 4,422 downwards.
CCTTCGAAATGTTCGCACCCGGATTCTGACGAATGTATTCCTTGCAAACCTGGAACTTTTCTTCACGGGCTGCCATGCACGCAGGACAAGCGGGCGTGGTGGGCCCAAGATAGTTAAACAGTTTTCCGCATCCCGGACAAGATCTTACTTCCATACGAACCTCCTAAAAATCAATAATTATAGCCGATCGCCACACTGAGGACGGCGACCTTTTCCACACCGGCATCGAGCAGCGCCTCTGTGCAGCACTCCATCGTGGTACCGGTGGTGTATATATCGTCAACCAGCAGAACTCTGCCGAATCTGACCGAAACCTCATCCCTCGGATACTTTTTCAGGTCGCAGGAGAAAGCCTGTTTAAGGTTTTCCGCCCTGCCTGCGGCATCCAGTATCTTAAGCGCCGCGGTCTTGCGCGTACGGAGGAGCAGGTCGTTCACAGCGGGGATACCAAACATATCGCTCAGCCTGTCGGATATCAGCTGTGCCTGATTATAGCCGCGTTCCGCGCGCCTTGAGCGATGTATCGGAACAGGAATAATTACATCAGGATTAAATAATTTTATCCTCTCACCGCATGTTTTTGCCGTTATATCGGCGAAATAATCGGCATTTTCTGCGGCCGATGCATACTTAAGATCCGCCATCGCCTGCCGCATGATCCCGTCATATACGAAAGCCGAAAAGCCCATCGAATAGTGGTGGTCCTTAGCCGCGCAGTCATCGCACAGCTCGGTCTCTTCATCCTCCACATGCCTGCCGCACTTCATGCAGAACGGCGGCTCCACGAGCTTAAACCTGCCCGCGCAGTCATCACACACGAGCATATTCGGCAGGATCACGTCCCTGCAGCCCGGACACTTTCTCGGATAGACGGTCCGGATAGCCTCTTTAAACAGTTCTTTGGGGTTTATAGCAGTATTATACATCATGATTATTGTTTTTGCACGCACTTTTTCTTTTTTTAACAGAAAATTATTATTTTTTGCAATTTCGAAACCGCATTATCGCGTTTTTGTTGTTCATCGGTATCTTTCGCTTAATTCATTTCCGCGATCCTGTCAGCGAGCCCCGAATAACGCTTGATCTCGCTCGTATTGCGGATCATCGAGCGCACGGTCTCACGCCTGCCGACTATAGTCACGCAGTTCTTTGCCCTGGTAACCGCGGTATAGAGCAGGTTCCTGTTGAGCAGCAGCGGAGGTCCCGCCAGCAGCGGAAGTACGACTGCAGGATACTCGCTGCCCTGCGATTTATGGATCGTGACCGCATATGCGAGCTCCAGCTCATCCAGCTGTGAAAAAGGATAATCCACGAGCTTGCCTTCATCGAAATCGATCGTCATCGTCTCCGCGTAGGTATTGATCTGACGGATCACGCCGCAGTCACCGTTAAATATGCCGGTACCCGACTCGGTCAGATACCCTTTGGCGTTCCTGACCTCCCACACGGCCTGGTAGTTGTTCTTTATCTGCATGACCTTGTCTCCCTCACGGAAGGTCACGCCATGGTGCTCCTTTTCGATCTTGCCGGGTACCGCAGGGTTCAGATAATGCTGCAGCACGGAATTGAGCTTCTCGACACCCAGCTCGCCCTTTCGCATGGGCGTGAGCACCTGAATGTCATAGCTCTTCGAATGCACGAAGGACGGGAGCTTGTCCCTGACGAGCGCCACCACGACCGCAGCGACGGTGTCGGCATCATCCCTCTGCATGAAAAAGAAATCGTTGCTCTTGTTATCGAGCGCGAGCTCCTCGCCGTTATTTATCTTATGGGCATTTACCACGATATCACTCGTGAGAGCCTGCCTGAATATGGTATTGAGCCTCACGGTGTTGAACGCGCCGGAATTGATCATGTCTCTCAGCACATTGCCGGGTCCGACGCTCGGGAGCTGGTTAACGTCGCCGACCATGATCAGTCTGGCACCGACCGCAACGGCCTTTAAGAGCGCCGACATCAGAGAGATATCCACCATCGACATCTCGTCGATTATTATGACGTCAGCCTCGAGCGGATTCTCCGCATTTCGCTCAAATGTAAGGGTTCCGGAGCCTCTGTGCTCTGCAGAAGTTAAATCCTCATTTACTTTTAGTTCCAATAATCGGTGTATCGTCGAGGCTTCCCTGCCTGTGGTTTCGTATATTCGCTTTGCCGCCCTGCCCGTCGGAGCCGCCAGCAGGATATCGAGTCCTTCCATCTCAAAGAGTCTGATAATTGCCTTGATCGTGGTCGTTTTTCCGGTACCCGGTCCTCCGGTCAGGATGAACACGCCGTTCTTTGCCGCCTCAGCGACGGCCTGCCTCTGCAGGGTGTCCAGCTCCACGCCCAGGTTCTTCTCTATCTCTGCGATCCGCTCTTCGAGCGCATCCTCCCTTACCGGACATTTGACATTGAGGTCGAGCAGCATTCTCGCCACTCCGAGCTCCGTATAATAAAACACGGACGAATAAACGCACAGATTGTCCTCGCTGTCCTTTTTGGCCACGAGTTTGCGTTCCAGTATCAGCTTGTCCGTCTGGCGCTCTATCTCCTCCGGATCGACATAGAGCAGGTCCTTTACAAAGCCTGTGAGCTTTTCCTGCGGCAGATACGTGTGTCCCTGCCCCGCCGCTTCGCTCAGGGCATAAAGTATCCCAGCCCTGATGCGGAACTCGCTGTCGCCGCTGATACCGACCTTTGCGGCTATCTCATCAACGGTCTTAAAGCCGACGCCAGAGATATCCTCTGCCAGCCTGTACGGGTTCGTCCTGATGATCTCATACATCGCCGGGCCGTACTGTTTATGGATCTTGACCGCGAGGTTCGATGAAATGCCGTACTGCTGCAGGAACATCATCGACTGGCGCTGCTCGCGCTTTTCGTCGAACTGCTCACTGATCTCACGCGCCATCCTCTCGCTGATGCCCTTTATGTCCGCGAGCCTGATCGGTTCCTCTTCGATGACCTTAAACGTTTCCTCACCGAACTTTTTAACGATCCTGGCCGCCAGGGCGCGTCCTACGCCCTTTATCGCGCCCGAACCCAGATATGCCTCCATCGAAGCCGCATCGGTGGGCTCTATGGCCTCATATTTCGTCACATGCACCTGCATGCCGTAGAGCTGGTGCTTTGTCAGCTCGCCCTCGCAGCGCAGGTAATCCCCCTCGGAAACGTAAGAAAAATTGCCGACGCAGGTTGTTGTCTCTTTTTCACCCTGCACCGACAATCTCAATATGGTATAGCCGTTTTCCGTATTGCGAAAAATAATACTGTCTACACAACCCTCAACTATCATATATCCCTGCTTACCTTATACCTCTTTCTGATCCCCGGCCGTATCCGCTGCCGATGCGGAAGATACTTCCTGCCCGGTCTTAGCCAGCCCGTAATCGCGCTTCATTGCCTCAAAAAGCTTCTGCGCGATGCCCAGCTGCCCGCTCTCCGCTATGGTCTTCGCATAGCCCTCGTAGAGCTTGTCTCCGAACATCCTCATGTATTCGTTCTCATCGTCCTCATCCTTCGGAACGATCGCCTCTCTGGTCCTTTGAAGGACGGTCTCGATCAGATACGACTCAAAGCTCTTGCACGCTTCCATCAGCTCCGCGTCGGTCGCATTCTCAAGGTTTGAGAGCTTGGATGAAAGCGCCGAGGACTTCGCAGAGGAAGTCTCCGACGCGTTAAGCTTGTTCATGATCGAAGTAATGTCGTTATTTAAGGAAATACCCATCTATAATCTCCTTATGATCTGAGGTTGTTCGCCTGCTGCATCATCTCATCGGATGCGGTGATGACCTTTGAGTTCATCTCGTACGCACGCTGCGTAACGATCAGGTTAACGATCTCGTCAACGGTCTGAACGTTCGAGCCCTCTAAGTATCCCGAGATGACCTTACTGGTGCGTAAAAGCCCGTCCTCGGCCTCGAGCCTGGGCGTACCTGAGTTCTCGCTCTCGAGGAGCAGGCTGCCCGATATCTTGTCCAGACCCGAAGGATTGTTGAACTGTGCCAGACCGATCTGCACGCCCACATACTGAGCCACGCCGGTCTCGTCGGGGTACATGAAATTGCCGTAGTCGTCCATCTTCAGCTGGGATACGTCGTACTCGTCGGTATTAAAATATACGGGTGCTCCGTTGGTGTCGAGCACGGGGAAGCCCTCATTGGTAGCGAGAGTTACGCCGCCCTCGGAAATGGCCATCTGAAACGCGCCGTTCCTGGTATAGGCGATGGTGCCGTCCGACATCTGAACGCGGTAAAAGCCTTCGCCGGAAATGCACATATCGTATTTGTTGCCCGTTTCGAGCATCTGTCCCTGGGTATAGACCGAAGAAAGTCCCGACACCCTGACACCGGAACCCACCTGCGCGATGACAGGCTTGGGATCCATATTGTGGTCGGTGGTTTTGCGCTGAAGCTTCTGATAGAGAAGAGACGAAAACTCGGT
>JAGCSS010000319.1 GCA_017964055.1 Lachnospiraceae bacterium | reverse complement strand
GAGGTCTCCGTTACATATGTTTCACCCGAGTCGGGGTCGATATAGTAATACTTATATGATCCCGTATATGACCTGAGCCATACTACTATGGTTCCCTCTTCTGTAGTATAAACGCCGTAGTAAGTCGATGCGATCTCCTTTATATCATTCTCTTGAAAATACTGTTCCTTTAAAGCCCGGCTCCTCTGTTTCGATGATCATTGTACCGTCACTTCGAAGAATGATCGCACTGCCATCTTCATCCAGGGCCATAAGAAGCCCTCTTCCGTCAAATTTATCAAACAGTGTTCCGACGCCGAGTCCAAGCTCTGAAGTCCACTTACATTCCATGGCATCGATATCGAGAGTCAGGTGAACACCTTGCTCATTTCCCCAGGTACCTGCCAGCGATGCGATATCATAGAGTTCTATATCCGCTTGCTCTGCCTGTCTAAAGACCGCCCCGTCCAGGCTTTCTTCTTCATTGGCAGGTGAACCGTTTCGCCTCAGACTGATGCTGCCGTCCTCCTGTACGTTCAGATCATATATAAACCTGTTAAATCCTATCTGACCGTTTTCCGCAACATACGCTCCTTTCCCGATACGGCCGCTCGGTGTCTCAAGCACATACGCTGCTTCGTCCGGCAGAAACAGGATCTTATTGCCGTTATCATCAATCCATTGTCCGTCAAACACAACGGCAGTGCTGTCTTTGGATTTCGCATCGCTTTTACAGCCCATGCAGATCGCCATGGTGATCAGCATCAGCAGTACAACAGGCAGAAACCTTTTACGTGAAAATATGCGTTCTATCATTCAAGCCCCCTCCGTTACATAAAAACAAATAACATCATAATTAACCGTGCATTATTCTACATCAAATTCTGCACCCAGTTCTTCTTTGACTATACGATAATGCCCCTTCCCCAGTTCACCATACATTTCAAGATAACAAGCTACCTGCACTTCCTTCCCGGACGGCAGCAGATATGCGAGCGCGTTAAAACCATAATTGGATAGTATCGGCGAGATTACATACCATTCACCGTTGATTCTTTCCTGAAGCTCAAAACCCGCGCCATATTCGAAACTTTTATCAGAGTTGTTATGGTATTCGAGTGTTACAACATTGTCTTTAAAAGAGACAAAATCAAGAGAGATGCCTGCATTCTCATGATAGACATCGCCGGTGGCCTTACGGCAGTATTTCAGATCATATTTCTTTAGAATAGCGTTATTGGGGAGTGCACCCCAGTCGAAGCTCGTTTCCTTTGTATCTTTGAGATTTGCTGCTTTATCAAAGTTCTTTTCAAGATCACACATACCATAATACACCGCACCGCCTTTTTCCAGCCACAATCCCTCATGATAGGCCAGCCATATTTCCATTCCGTCAGTACCGCCTATTGCTATGCCGTAACACGGTTCACCCCAACCATACAGTTCCGTTTCATCCGCTGTTTTCAGCTCGATCGAATTTACCTCATCGATTAGTTCCTGCTCCCAGTCTTTGTCAAACACAAGCCTTTTAATGCAGTTCTGCCCATCATATCTGTATATACTCATAGCACTTGTCCCGGGTGAAGCAAGTTCCATAAGCTTATGCTCTTTCGGTTCGCGCTCTATATCTTTCACCGACATATTCTCTCGCCCGTCCTTCGATGAACAGGAAGAAAGAAGGATTAAAAATATTGCTGCTGTGATGATCATGCGTAATTTCATTGTCTGCCCCCACAATCCGTATCAATACCGTCAATACCATACTACCACAAAAAAGGGATCCGGCCAATGCCGAACCCATCAAAAGAGAACTCCAAAATCATACGTAACCTGACCTATTTGAAAAAATAATCACAAAATGAAGATTATTCGTAAAAAATGTAATGTTTCCCCCTTCTCATCTATTCTATTTTGAATGTGAATTGAGAAAATTCCTAATTTTTGTGGTCGAGCAATTCTACAAAAGAGCGTATATTGGGCGTATAGAAACGAGAATAATGACATGGAGATCACAGTTAAGGGAATGATGTGCCCTCATTGTGAGGCGCATGTAAAAGCGGAGATCGAGAAGATCGCGGGCGTGGAAAGCGCTGCTGCGGATCACGAGGCAAACCTGGTTACGATCAAGACAACGGCAGATGTCACTGAAGCTGACATCAAAGCCGCGGTTGAGAGAGCCGGCTACGAATACTGCGGGATCAGATAGGACAAAGGGCGGCTGCCGGGATCGGCAGCCGCCCTCTTATGCATAAGCAAATGCGGATCATTTCAGATATACGGTCGTGTTTGCAACGGTCATAACGGTCATCAGGAGCGCATTGAGGAATGCCGGTGTCCAGACATTGCCGGTCCTCTTATAGAGCGATCTCGACAAGATACCCGCGATGGCGAGTGTCGGAACCATGGCTACGAGCACGATGCCCGATAAAGCAGCATTGGGATGCGCAGCCACGCCGGTCGCGAACAGTGTGCCGTACTGGCGCACGAGCCACAGGAAGATGCCGCCCGCGTTCATGGCGATCGCAAGGAAATATCCCTTAACGCCCGACATTGACTCGGTATTCGTATTCACATAGATCGAAGCCGTCGAGATCAGGTAGAATATGAAGAATGTAGGCAGGTACCTGCAGACAGCGGGCAGGATGTTGAAGTCGAAGGTCTTGAAGGCAAAGGTCCAGATACGGAAGTCTGTCTTAAAGACGAGATCGATGAGGAACAGCAGCCCATATCCGAGCGCTACGGTAAGAACAGCCGTACATAAGGCGGCGATGATCGTAACGAACGGAACTTTTATGCCGTAATTTGCGAAGGTCGCGCCGTCATTAACCTTTGAGGAAACAAATACCACGCTCATTACCAGCAGCGAGATCAGGGCCGCCGCGATAGTCCAGTACGCGATATTGTTGACAACGGGAGCTGTCCAGAATGTCAGATCCTGATACAGCGGGAACATGGTGAGCGCCGCGAGCAGCAGGCCGCTGACAAATACGAAGCAGCTGCCGGCAAGATAAGCGCCCTTGCGCTCTTCCGCCCTTATGGAGAGGAAGAAGGTGATGCATCCCGCGACTGCGAGCGCAACCGCCAGGAATCTCAGGACGGTCAGACTGCTGCCGGTCACATCGATATCATACAGACCTTCGAAGAATATCGCGGGCAGCAGGATCGCAACAAGAAGTGTTGCCAGTGTCGCGAACTTACTGGCAACAGTGGCCGAACGTGCCGCAGGCGCTGTAAGCTCGGTCTTTGCTCTTCTTAAGAAAGGCAGCTTCATCAGCAGTACCGCGATTGGAACCAGCGCCAGTACGAAGCCGATCAGCGCGATCAGCTCGCAGAGCTCCTTGAACATCCAGATCTGAGAAGAGGAAACGATGGAAGTGATGCCGCTCTGATAGCCTTCAAAGGCCTTGGTGTAGAACTCGATGGCATAAGCCGTGGTCGTCTTTGAAAAATGGTTCCAGGGATGCGTCTGGGAAGGCTCATAGATTATGCGCATTCCGCCGTCTGAGGTATTGTACCAGGTGTTGGCCGCGGCACTTGTCTGCTGGAGGAATGTAAGTCCGTCGGGTGTGGACACATAGTCCTTATAACGTACTGTTCCGCCTGTTTCTGCGGGATCGTTGAAAAAGAATTCATCGTAGTGCGCAGCGACCTTACCCATGATACGTCCGCCGCCCGCAGCGTCAGCCACCTCAGCAGTGATGCCCAGAAGGCCGGTATACATAAAGTCGCTGCCTTCGGTCAGCCCCGCATGGATCTTGCGGATACCGCTGGTCGCCGCATCCTGCTCGTCCAGCGCAAGTGCCATGGTCGAGGAGAAACCGCCCATCGAATGGCCGGTCACGCCGATGATACCGTTGCCCGCGCTGTCTTTTAACACATAATCCTGCGCGTACATATACTGTACGGCATCATACATGGAATGGATCCAGAAGGTGGACCAGAGTCCGAAGAAATCGGTTCCGGTATAGGCTTCTTCGTTTGCCTTGGAATGGCCGTGGTCATACATATCCAGCGCGAGTACTACATAGCCTCTGCGGCTCAGCTCGATGGCGTTGGCATCCTGCATCTCCGCGGAGTTCAGATAGCCGTGCGTAACGATCACGGTCGGCTTCGGATTGGATGCGGAAGCATCCTTCGGTATGTACAGAAGTCCGGAAAGCGTACCCGTTGCCGTATCGAACGAGATGCGCTTTACGCGTGTCTTACCGAAACCTGTGTTGAACAGCATGGCAAGGATGCTGGATACCAGTACCAGACAAAGCGCCACACACAACACTTTTACAGCTTTTTCTTTTTTCATGCAGTGTAACCCCCTAAAAAATAGTTTTCCGGTCTGCGGTCGAAACACCCCACGCAACCGCTTTCCCACAAGGAAATTATATGAAAAAAGGCAGGTAAAAAGATACGGACCCGGGGCATAAAAAGAACGGCGGGAGATTGTGCATCGTGCACAATGAGGGTATAATATCAGATATAAGAAAAAACGCCCGAACGGAGAAAATACTCATGGAAACAAGCAATGCCTACATGCGCGAGCTGCTGACCACCAGTTATGACGCGACCATAAAAGAAGACCAGATCCAGATATCTGCGGACCGGCTCGAAAGCTACGTGCGCGATATGGCACAGCTCCTGGCCGGCAGCCAGACCAAAGAAGATCCCTCTCTCAAAGCCTATGAGGAAGCCTACCGCGGCGTCTTTACGCCTTTGTACGAGAATAAGGACTTTCACGAGCTGGTAGAGGAAACCGCCGCGTTCCTGGAGCGCTCAGTTGTCATAATAGATCTCGGCTTCCATGTGATCGACTATTCACGAAAGATCAAAGTGACCGATCCGCTCTGGTCGGAGTATGTTAAGCGCGGCTCGTGCACCTACGAGTTCATCAAGGCGATCAACGAGATGCTGCCCTCCGACAAGCTTCCCCGCACTTCGGAAGCGTTCTTTGTCAGCTGTCCGCTCTCCGACGAGATCAAGCTGTGCAGCCTTCTGTATTACAAAAAGCACCATATCGGATATCTGATCCTGCTGGACAATAAAAAAGGCGTGCAGCCCTATCATCAGCAGTTTCTGCCGCGCATCAGCAAAAAGCTGTCCAAGTCCCTGCGATATCATGAACAATACGACGACCTCTTCATATCCGCGTCCACCGAGATCCTTACGAATCTGTTAAACGGCACGCCGATCGATGAGGGCGAGGAAACGCTCCTGTCGAAGACGCTGCAGCTGCCCTGCGCCATCAGGCTCTACATTTTCAGGGGACGCTTCAGTACCCTGCACGATGTTTCGTATATACGCAACCGGATCATTGAGTTTGACCAGCCCCTCCATGTTTTTGTCTACCACAATTACATCGTTGCCTTTGTAAAAGCGGAGGAGGAAGAGGCTCTGCGCGAGGGGATCCTTGCCGCAGATCTTTATGAACAGATATCGGATGTTTCCTGCAGCAATGTATTTCACCATATCCATGAGATACCCGAGCAGTACCGTCTGGCGCGGACCACATTTTCGATCGTGTCCAAACTGGGCCATAAGCAAAAGTTTTATTCCTGGAAGGAATACGAGTTCTATCACATCCTGAACGAATGCAAGGACCGCGGCCATCTGCGGAGCCTGATCCACCCCGCGGTCTACACGCTGATGGAATACG
>JAGCSS010000318.1 GCA_017964055.1 Lachnospiraceae bacterium | reverse complement strand
TTCATCTGCGGCATCGACGAGGTCGGACGCGGCCCGCTGGCCGGCCCTGTTTACGCTGCGGCCGTGATCCTTCCCAAGGATAAGGAAATCCTGTATCTTAACGATTCGAAAAAGCTCTCCGAGAAAAAGCGCGAGGAGCTCTATGACGAGATCATGGAAAAGGCTGTCGCGGTAGGCATCGGACAAGTCTCATGGGAGCGGATCGACGAGATAAACATTAAACAGGCGACGCTCGAAGCCATGAGGATGGCGGTCGGCGCGCTTTCCGTACAGCCCGACATGCTGCTAGTGGACGCGGAGCATATACCGGACATCAATATACGGCAGGTCGGCATCATTAAGGGCGATGCGCGCAGCATTTCCATTGCCGCTGCGAGCATCATAGCCAAGGTTACGAGGGACCGTATCATGTGCGAATATGCGAAGGAGTATCCCGAGTATGATTTCGCGGGCAACAAGGGCTACGGCACAGCTGTCCATATAGATGCCCTGAAGAAATACGGACCCTGTCCGATACACAGACGTACATTTATCAAGAATTTTGTATCATGAGAGATTTTACCGACAAGAAACGCAAAACCGCCGTCGCGCTCGGCTTTGAGCCCGGCGACGAGGCGCCGAAGATACTTGCCACAGGTCAGGGACATGTGGCGGAAAAGATCATCGAAGGCGCGAAGGAAAACGACATTCCCATACACCGTGACCCCAAGCTCGCAAAGACGCTTTCCGAACTGGATTTCGGAGAGTATATCCCGCCCGAGCTTTATGAGGTTGTCATTCAGGTGCTCATGTATGTCGACAGGATCGATTCGGTAAAGGAAAAGATGTCAGCCCCAAAGAAAGAGCAGTAATCATAATTGAACAAGAGAAAGATAGGAAAAGAACAGGAAGACAGAGCGGTAAAGTACCTCACCGAGCAGGGATACAGAGTGCTCACCACGAATTTCTACTGCAATGCGGGAGAGATAGATATCATCGCGAAGGACGGAGAATATCTCTGTTTTATAGAGGTCAAATACCGTTCGAACATCTCGAGCGGATACCCGGAAGAGGCCGTGGACCCGCGAAAGGCGGGCAGGATAGCCAGATCCGCGCTCTACTACATGAACATGGCCGGTTACGCAGAGGATATGCCCTGCAGGTTCGACGTGGTCTCGATGCTCGAAGATGAGATATATGTCATCAAAAATGCGTTTGACGCCGCATACTGACGGCGGACGGAGTGGATTTGAAAAAGAAGATAAACGATATTTCAACGCTGATCGGAAACGATCATGCGGCATATATAAGCTTTCTGCCGCTGGAGTCGTTTGACTGGCTGAGAGCCGGTTTCTCGACGCGTATAGGCGGCGACGGGAGCGGGATGTTTGACGGTCTGAACCTCGGTTTCGGGCGCGGGGATTCGGATGAGACGGTCTGGAAGAACTGGCGTTCTCTCGGCGATCTCGCGGGCTTTGACCCCGGCTGCATCGTGTTCCCGAATCAGCAGCATACTACAGAGCTGAGAGCTGTGGATGAACGTGACAGGTCCGGTGGGACACCGCCGAATCTTTCGTTCCCCATCGACGGGCAGATTACGATGTCACGCGATACCGTCCTCATCAGCTACGGCGCGGACTGTCCTTCCATATATCTGATCGATCCGGAGCATCATGCGGTAGGTATGTGCCATTCGGGCTGGAAGGGCACGCTTAATTCGATATCGGAAAAGGCAGTAAGGCTCATGACGGACACATACGGTACCGATCCCGCGCGTACATGCGCTTTTATCGGGCCTTCGATCTGCATGGACAATTATGAGGTCGGCATTGACGTAGCCGGTCCATTTATAGAAAAACACGGTATAGACGTGACTGCTGATTCAGCGGTCGTAAAAGCGGGAAAACGCGAGGGCAAATATCAGCTCGACCTGTGGGAGGCGAACAGGCGGAACCTGATCGCGGCAGGCCTCGACGAGGGTAACATCCACATCAGCGGGCTCTGCACCTTCGGGCTTGAGGAGCTGTTTTATTCGCACAGGCGGACCGGTACGGCCAGAGGAGCGATGGCGGGATTTATCGTCATCCGCAAATAGTTTTTTGAGGTTTTGTGATATGAAGAAACAGAAAGGTCATTTGATAAAGTCGGTGGAGCCCGGCTCGATAGCCGAGGAGCTCGGCATTCAGCCCGGAGACAGGCTTATCAGCATCAACGGTACGGTGATCGAGGATGTATTCGATTACCGGTATCTGACGGATGATGAGGAGCTGACCCTGCTGGTCTATTCGGCAGAGGAGGACGATGAATTCGAATGCGATATCGAAAAGGACGCCGATGAGGACCTGGGGATCGAGTTTGAAGCGGGTCTGATGGACGAATACAGGCACTGCTCGAACAAATGCATATTCTGCTTCATCGACCAGATGCCGCCCGGGATGCGCGAGACGCTGTATTTCAAGGACGACGACGCGCGCCTTTCCTTCCTGCAGGGCAATTACGTTACACTTACGAACATGTCGGCAAAGGATGTCGAGAGGATATGCTTTTACAGGCTTTCCCCGATCAATGTTTCGATACATACGACCAATCCCGAGCTCAGATGCAAAATGCTGCACAACCGTTTTGCCGGAGATGCCCTCAAAAAGATCGATACCTTCTGCGAGGCGGGTATAGAGATCAACGGACAGATAGTCCTGTGCAAGGGCTGGAACGACGGCGCGGAGCTTGACAGGACACTCGGCGATATCGAAAGATACTTGCCCAATCTTGTCAGCCTCTCGGTGGTTCCGGTAGGTCTTACGAAGTTCCGTGAAGGTCTCTGCCCGCTCGAACCGTTCGGGCCCGAAGAGTCTGCGGTCGTTATCGATCAGATTGAAAAATGGCAGCAATACTATTATGATAAATACGGCACCAGGATCGTCTACGCGTCCGACGAATGGTATCTGAAGGCGGGGCGCGAGATCCCCGGACAGGAGTTCTACGAAGGCTTTCCTCAGATGGAAAACGGCGTCGGGATGGTAAGGAGCCTGCTCGATGATTTCGAGGAGTCACTGGCAAAGGACGATTCGGACAGGATCATGAAGGGGCATTTTACCTTTGTCACGGGCAAGCTGATCGAGCCGGTGCTGAGGACACTTACGGAGAGGATCACCGCGAAATACCCCGAGACCGTCACCGAAGTGGTCGGAATCAGGAACGATTTCTTTGGGAATATGATCACAGTCGCGGGACTGGTAACGGGTCAGGACATCATAGCGCAGCTCAAGGACAGGCAGCTCGGAGACTACATAATCATGCCTTCTTCGATGCTCCGCGCGGGCGAGTCCGTACTGCTCGATGACCTGACCGTGGAGGACCTTCAAAAGGCTTTACAAACAAATATACGTAT
>JAGCSS010000317.1 GCA_017964055.1 Lachnospiraceae bacterium | reverse complement strand
CTGCGGGCGTCTGCGTCTCACCGGGCGCAGGTTCTCCGCCGCCGCCGTTAAGACCTCTCTCGAGCTCCTTCTGGAACAGATCGATAAGGTCCTGGTTGTCGTTGGTGCCTTCATCCTGGGTATTGATGATATTGTCAAGGTATTCCTGCAGCGCATCAAGACCCCTGAAGAGACCGTCAACGAGTTCCGATGAAACCTTCATCTTGTCGCTGCGGACTTCCTGGAATACGTTCTCCATGTCATGGGTAAGATGCTGCATTCTCTTATAGCCCATGGTTCCGGCCATACCCTTAAGGGAGTGGGCGGATCTGAAGATCTCATTGATAGTATCCTTGTTCTCGGGCTCTTTCTCAAGAACAAGAAGATTCTCATTCAGACTCTGCAGATGTTCTTTTGCTTCTTCGATGAAAATTTCTAGATACTGGCTAACGTCCATAAAGATAAACCTCCTGGGATTCCTTGCCGTAGGACGGACCTTATACGGCAGTCAAATTATTCTCTCTAGCAGGTTCCCACGATGTTTGTTATGGCGCCTGCTATAGAACCGAGTGGAACAACCTCATCGGTAAGTTCGGCTTCTTTGACCATCCTGGGCATGCCGTATACCGTGCTGCTCGCTTCGTCCTGAGCAATAACGTAACAGTTTGTCTTCTGGCTCAGCTGACCGATTCCGCGAGTTCCGTCGCTGCCCATCCCGGTAAGGACTACGCAGACAACTTCTTCAAGCGAGAGGTTGATCAGGGATTCATACATGATGTCGGCACAGGGTTTAAGGGTATTTCTCGGAGCGTCATCGCCGATCGATAAGGCGAGGTCCTTACCCTTTCTGATAACACGCAGATGCTTTCCGCCGCGGGCGATATAGACCGTACCCTTTTTGAGGACCGTTCCTTCGACCGCTTCCTCGACCCTGACCTTTGAGGTCTCGTTGAGTCTGGCGGCAAGAGTACCGGTGAAGCCTTCGGGCATGTGCTGTACGAGCACTATCGGAGCATTGATATTGGCCGGGAGCATCGGGATGAGCTGGTGGAGCGCCTTGGGTCCTCCGGTCGAGCAGGCTATCGCAACAAGCTTCTCGGCCTTGGGCGATACGGTCGTGTGAGGTTTTCTCTTAAAGGTGATCCTCACATACGACATCGGGCCTCCGTCCGCCGCATGACTTCCGACTGCAACAGGCTTATCATCCCTGACCGCGGGAGCGGGACGCGCGGGAAATCCGGCAGAAGGCTTAGTCTCCGCGGGAGCCTCGGACGCCTCGAGAGGCAGACCCAAAGCACCGCACATAAAGCGCACTACCTTATCCCTGAACTTGTCGCTCTTCGTTTCAAGGAAGTTGTCGGGCTTCGTGATGAAATCCGAAGCACCGAGCTCAAGACACCTGATGGTCTCCGCCGCTCCCTCTTTCGCTATCGAGCTGACCATGATCGTCGGGATGTGGATCTTTTTTTCGTTCAGCTTTTCGAGAAGCTGAATACCGCTCATCTTCGGCATGTTGATGTCCAGAACGAGCAGATCGTATTTCCCGGGATTCGTAGTGATCAGATCGTAAGCCTCGAGGCCGTTCCCTGCGGCATCTGACAGAATGAATCTCTTATCGGTGCCTATTATATCAGAGAGTACTCTTCTCATGAGTGCAGAGTCATCAATTATTAGTATTTTTTTAGGCATTTTGTGTTCCTTTCACATTTTGACAAGTATTTTTATCTTAAAAACCAAATTACGTGTTCGGATTGATACGTCTTCTCAGTTTCCTGTCCTCATTAAAAATATACTTGACAATCTTCTCTCGGGTGTCACGATTTATGTTGACAAACTCGGCTCGATGCTCGTAAGTAAGGCTCTGGTTCCTGGATTTCTCCGAGGAAATGACCCTCGCGAACAGATCGAGCGGAAGTATGTCCACGCCCTCGAGCAGTATCTTCAGCCTGATGAGCATGTCCTTTTCGAGCGGCTCCGAAGAATTGAATTTCAGACCGCCGCCGCTTATGTTTATCAGCGTTCCGGTCGAATCGGTGATCTTAAGCTCCGCCAGATATCCCAGCATCGCGCGCATCTCATATTCGTCCTTGTACTGTTTGTCCCTGATGCGCGTCATGATCTCCATTTCCTCGACAGTGGCCTTGTGATAGCTGATCTCCATGATCTTGTCGAGACGGAAGTACTGCCGTCGCTGATCCTTACGAAGCTCGGAAAGGATCTTTATGATATAGAAGGTCCTCATGCCCTGCCTGCAGCGCTGGGATATCTGCGCCTTACACAGATAGATGCCGCCGGTCGTGATAAAACGGAGCTCGACTCTCGTCCCGACCTCATAGAGGACCAGTCGCGAGCCCTCCATCGGTATCGCGACATCGAGAGTGCTGTCATCGATTATGTCGTTGAGCTGACTGGCATAGATCCGAGGCTTATTCTCCGAATTCTCCTCGGCCGCAAGGCGCTTCATTTCTATACGGTCTCCGACCGTCAGAATGTTTGAGATCATTTCCTTATCCCTTCTTTTTCTTGTAAATGGTCTTCATCCAGCGGTTGAACAGATGGGCTATTCCGCTCTTGTCATCATTGTCCAGCTGTACGTCGATAAGCTTTGCGGCGATCTTCTGTATCGCCGAGGCTGTGTTCGAATTCGGGAACGAGAGCATCACCGGATCCTGCTGCATGACCGCCTTCTGGCAGTTTGCGTCGTTTAAGATGCCGCCTAAATATTCTACCTTGATGTTCAGGAACTTCTCCACAACGACGCTCAGCTTCTGATGGAGGTTCTCGCCTTCCTCCGCGTCCTTTATCCTGTTCGCCACCATCCTTATGGATGTGTTTTCCTTAACAAAATCGCTCTTTCTGTTCAGTGTCTTTAGCAGTGCGTAAGCATCCGTGATGGATGTCGGCTCGGGTGTTGCGACCACGAGCACCTCGTTGCTCGCGGAAACGAATTCCAGGACCGTATCCGCGATGCCGGCGCCGGTATCAACAAGGATTATGTCCGCGAGTTCATCGAGTTCGTAGAGCTTCTGAACAAGATAAATGACCTGATCTCTCGTCAGTCTCGAAAGCTCCTGTATACCAGAGCCTCCCGAGATAAAGCCGACTCCCTCGGGGCCCTCGGTGATGATGTCCTTTAATTCCTTGCCCCTGAACATCAGGTCCGCCAGATTGTGCTGGGGCCTGATACCGAGCATTACCTCGACGTTTGCGAGGCCGAAGTCCGCATCGAGGATAATGACTCTTTTTCCCATTCGTGAAAGTGCTATCGCAAGATTGACGGAAAGGGTCGACTTGCCTACGCCGCCTTTTCCGCTGGTGACCGTGATAACGCGCGAAACCTTGCGGACTTTCTTTTGTTTATTTACCATTTTGCGTAACTGATCCGCCTGATCCATTAATCGCCACCTCCCAAAAGCTGCTTAGCGATAGTCTGAGCGTCTATCCTGCTGATATCGTTCGGAACTCCCTGACCGAAAGTCGCATACGAAAGAGGAGCTCCCGTCAAAAGCTTGATGTTGAAAATATTGCCGAGATACATGGTCTCGTCGAGTTTTGTGAATATAAGTCTGTAATCCGAGATCTCGGAATAAGCCTCCGTGATGGCCTCGAGATCGCGGTACTTCGTCGTAACGGAAAGAACCAGGAAAACCTCGCGGTCTTCCTCGGGGATCGTATTGATCAGGCGCTCGATGTCGTCGCACTGCCTGCGGTCCTTGTGCGACCTGCCCGCCGTGTCTATGAGCACGATATCAAATGCCGAAAGATCCTCCTTGGCCTCTTCCATCTCCGCCTCGTTATTGATGACCTTGAGCGGGATGTTCAGGATGTTCGCATAGACCTCAAGCTGCTTGACCGCAGCGATCCTGTACGTGTCGGCCGTGATGAGCGCCACGTTGAGCTTCTTGTCGAGTTTGAGCTTGGACGCGAGCTTGGCTATGGTAGTGGTCTTTCCTACGCCCGTCGGACCTACCAGAAAGACATACTTCACCTTGCCGCGGTTGATATCGAGGACCTCAGTTTTGCCGAGCTTCAGGACTATCTTCTGATAGATGGCCGAAAGGATATTCTCGACCGGGGCGTCCTTTTTCAGCGTGGGCTCGATCTCGCTCACGATCATGTTAATGTATTTCTCGTCAACCTCGTTCTCAAGGAGCTGATTGTAAATAAGCCTGATGCACGAAACGTTCTTGTCATCCGCGGTATCCTTAACTGCACCGTCAGCCGAAGGCTCTGCGGGGTTCTTCGCGCCGCCGCCCTCGCCGATCTGCTTTTCGAGCATGGAGGCAAGGTTGTTGATGCGCAGTTCGAGCGACTCCCTGTCAGCGAAAGGATTGTGATCCTCTGCGGGCTTCTCATCCTCTTCAAAGATGATATTTGGATTATTCTTGAAGATATTCTTCATGCTCTCTTTGCGCGGCAGATTAACCTCGGGCGGATTCTCGTCGAGGGACGCTGTTGCTTCGTATGTGGTTTTCTTGAACAGCCTTCCGAGACCCTTTGCCTTTATCGCCTTAACGCTGCTGACAACGGCATTGGGCCCGAGCTCTTCGCGAACCTTTAAGAGCACTTCGGTCTCGGTCTCACCTTTGAATGTCTTGATTATCACTTAACTGTCACCATCCCCACTGATTGCAATTCCACATCGGAATCGATCTCGTTGTATGAAATAACT
Organism: Lachnospiraceae bacterium; assembly: GCA_017964055.1. Lineage (GTDB taxonomy): Bacteria > Bacillota > Clostridia > Lachnospirales > Lachnospiraceae > RUG11977. Next base: position 7,358 of record JAGCSS010000317.1, on the reverse strand, counting down.
ATTAGATCCGGGAAATAATCCCTCGTCATCTTCTTGAAGTACATCCTCACGATCGGAGAAGTGATGACAATGGGATTCCTGCCCATGTTCTCGAGCTTTTCGACCTCGGTCTTGACCGAATCCATAAGCTTCTGGGCCTTATCGGGATCATAGCTGATATAAGAGCCCTGTTCGGTGGTCTTGACGCTTGCCATGATCTCCTGCTCGACCTTGGGATCGAGCGTAACCACGCTGTTCTTCTCATTCTTCGGGAAATACTTCGTGGAGATCGCCCGCTTTAACGCCTGGCGCACATATTCCGTAAGAACGTCTGTGTCATGCGTGGTAGGCGCATAATCGGCCAGTGTCTCGAATATCGTGACGAGGTCTCTGATCGATACGCCCTCACGCAGCAGGTTCTGCAGTACCTTCTGTATCTCGCCGACGCTCAGGAGCTTCGGTACGAGTTCGGTAATAAGCGTCTGGTTCTGCTCCTGGATATTGTTTATGAGGTTCTGAACATCCTGACGTGTGAGCAGCTCGTCGAGATGTCTCCTGATGACCTCGGTCAGGTGAGTCGCAATGATCGACGGAGGATCGACAACCGTGTAGCCGTAAGACTCCGCTCTCTCCCTCTGGCTCTCCGTGATCCAGATCGCGGGAAGATGGAAGCTGGGCTCGAAGGTCTGGATACCCGTGATCTCCTCCTCAACATAGCCCGGGTTCATCGCCATATAGTGATCGAACAGGATCTCGCCCTCCGAAACGGGCACGCCCTTGATCTTGATGATGTACTGGTTCGGGTTCAGCTGGATATTGTCCCTCAGACGGATCGTAGGCACTACGCATCCGAGTTCGAGCGCGATCTGACGTCTGATCAGAACTACACGGTCCAGCAGATCTCCGCCCTGATTGGCGTCTGCCAGGGGAATGATGCCGTAACCGAACTCGAGCTCGATCTGGTCAACCTGCAGGAGCGAGACAACATTCTCGGGCCGCCTGATCTCGGTAGCCTCGGTCTCCTCCGCGGAAACCTCCTTCTCGACCGACTTGGTCTTTACGCGCTTCTCTATCGAACGTGCCGAAGCGATGAACATCGCACCGAACGGAATGAATATGTACCAGGGCAGCGGAGTAAATCCGAGCACTATGAGCGCTATGCCGACCAGATAGAGAACCCTCGGTATCGAGAACAGCTGCGAAACGAGCAGATCTCCGACATCCGCCTCTTTGGAAACCTTGGTTACGAGCACACCGGTCGCCATCGAGATCATCAGCGAAGGCATGGCCGATACCAGACCGTCACCTATGGTCAGCAGTCCGTACTGCGAAAGCGCCTGGGAAGCGTCGAGGCCGTTGACCGTAATGCCCATGATCAGACCGCCGACAAAGTTGATCATCGTAATGATAAGACCCGCTGTGGCATCTCCCTTTACGTACTTCGTGGCACCGTCCATGGAGCCGAAGAACGTCGATTCTTCCTGTATCTTCTCTCGTCTTATCTTTGCTTCCTGATCCGTGATCGCGCCGGTATTCAGGTCGGCATCGATCGCCATCTGCTTACCGGGCATCGCGTCCAGCGTGAAACGCGCCGTAACCTCGGATACACGCTCGGAACCCTTGTTGATGACAAGGAACTGCACGAGGATTATGACTATGAATATGATCGCGCCTACGATCAGGTTATTGCCTCCGACGAAGGTTCCGAACTGGCGGATAACCTTTCCGGGGTCGCCGTTTAAAAGTATCAGTCGCGTGGACGAAACGTTCAGCGATATACGGAACAGCGTCGTGAACAGCAGTATCGTCGGGAATGTCGACATATTAAGGACTTCGGCGGAGAACAGCGCATTAAACAATACTATCATCGCCACGGACATATTGAATGCGACCAGCACGTCCAGCAGCCACGACGGTATCGGAATAATGAAGAATATTATGATTGCTAAAGTGTATATGCCGATCATGTAGTTCGACAATGACTTAAAATTTAGCTTCATAAAACACCGTGTCCTCTTAGCATCTGTATGTTAATCAAAGCTTACCCGGCCTTGCCGTTGATCGAGTAAACGTAAGCCAGAACCTCCGCAGTCATCTGATAGAGCTCCTGGGGTATCTCCTCATCCAGCTCGACGTTGTGGTAGAGCATACGCGCGAGCGGTTTATTTTCAACGATGGGAATGAAGTTTTCCCTCGCCGCTTCCTTAATCTTCTGTGCCAGATAATCGGCACCCTTTGCGATCAGCACCGGAGCTTCGGCGGTCTCGCGGTCGTATTTGATGGCGCAGGCCAGATGCGTAGGGTTCGTGATTACAACGTCCGCTTCGGGCAGCTTCTGCATCATCCTTCGCTGCGAAGCCTCTCTCATCTTCTGCCTGATCTGTCCTTTAATCTTCGGATCGCCTTCGGTCTGCTTGTATTCGTCCTTGATCTCCTGCTTCGTCATCCTCATATCTTTGGCGAACTTGAACTTCTGGTAGATATAGTCCGCGACGCCGATCACGAGGAAAACAATGCTGACCTTAAGTCCGAAATTGATAACGATATTGCCTATCAGCATGACCGCGGGGAACAGTTCGAGGCTGTAAACAAGGCTTACTATGCCGATCTGGTCCTTAAAGGTCGAGTATGCCAGATATCCGACCACCGCGATCTTGATCAGGGCCTTTAAGAGCTCTACGAGCTTGTCCAGCGAGAACATGCGCTTGAAGCCCTTGATCGGGTCGAGCTTGCTGAATTTGGGCTGCAGGGGCTTTGCCGTGGGTTTCCACTGTACCTGGAACACATTTACCGTAAAGCCTAACACGACGGCCGCCGCCAGCATGGGGAGCGCGATCAGCATGACCCTCTTCATCGCCTCGTTCAGGTACATCGCGGCGAAATTCCTCTCAAACACGCCCTCCGAATACACCTCGATAGAATTGTATATCAGCGGGAAGCAGTCCACAAAATGCTCAACGAGATAGGTCATGAAGATCTTCAGCGAACCGAACAGCGCGATCAGCGAAAACGCGGTGACCAGCTCGTGGCTCTTTGCCACCTGACCTTCCTTGCGGGCGTCATCGAGCTTTTTCGGGGTGGCTTCCTCGGTTTTCTCGCCGCCCTCGCCCTCTTCCGCGAAGAACTGCAGGTTCATCTTAAGTCTCTTACCCGAATCCATGCCAAGAGCCCGTGCCGTAAAGCCCGGGGATCTCATCTCACAAGGATCAAAAGTAAGCGACAGCCTCACGCATAACCTCCAACATCTTGTCAAATATCAGCGAAGCGATACCGGGGATCATCTTGATCATAACTACCATGACCGCCAGTCCCACGAAAACCTTCAGCTGAATACCTATAACAAACATACTGAGCTGCGGCGCGACACGCGCAAGTATCGCGAGCACCGAATTGACTATCAGCATCGCCGCGAATACGGGAAGCACTATCCTGAAGCCCAGTACAAAATACTCTCCGATCAGCTTTACGACCACCGAATAGATCATAGGGTTGATCGAGACCTTGCCGAGCGGTACCAGCGCGTACGAATCTATCAGCGCGTCGAGCAGGAAATGATGCATATATGTGATCATCAGCATCAGCATGACCGCATAGGAATACAGATTTCCGCTCACGGTAACCTGGGCGCTGGTGACCGGGTCCATCTCGTTTACCATGGAGAAACCGATCTCCATATCGAGCAGCTGACCCGAAAAAGCAAGTATCTGATAGCAGATATTGGCCACAAATCCGAGGATCAGGCCGCACAGCGTCTCCTCAACGACAACCAGCGCAAAACCTATGACGCCCGCATATTCGAGCGGCTCATAAGGCAATACGTAAAACATGACAACCGCCATCGCCATCGCCAGCCCGGTCTTGATCCGGAGCGGGACGTTTCTCAGCCCGAAGAACGGGGCGGTGAATATAAAGCCGGACATCCTGACCACGATCATCAGGAAAAACTCCAGCTGCTGCAGTGTAACCGACACCGGAACTCCTCCTCCTTAGATGCGGCTTTCAGCCGCATCCGATCCCTCGCGCAACACGCCACTGGCGTACCGGACTCCTCTTAACTTACCTGATGAATAACGAGAAATTCTCGCAGAGGTAAGTAAAATACTCAGTGATGTTCTTCATGATCCAGTTCCCGGCGAACATCAGCACAAGGAAGATCGAGAGGAACTTCGGAACAAAGGTCAGCGTCTGCTCCTGTATCGATGTGACCGTCTGTATGACACTGACCAGCAGGCCCACAACGAGCGAAACGAGCAGCATCGGCGCCGAAACCTTGATTATCAGGTAAAGTGTCTCGACAAGCAGTGTAACGAGCGTATTTTCATCCATATCGGATCATCCTTTCCGGTCAGTAGAAGGTACGTACCAGCTGGCCTATGATCAGGTCCCATCCGTCCGCAAGAACGAACAGCAGTATCTTAAAGGGCATCGATATCGTAGTGGGCGGCAGCATCATCATACCCATGGACATAAGGGTCGAGGATACCACCATATCGATGATAAGGAACGGAATATATATCAAAAAGCCTATGATAAAGGCTATCCGAAGCTCGCTCAGGATAAATGCGGGGATCAGGACTCTGGTCGGAACCTCTTCCCTGGTCTCCACGCTCTCGATACCTGCGATGTCGAGGAACAGCCTCAGATCCTTCTCGCTTCCGTCCATCTGGTCGAACATGAACTCTCTGATGGGTTCAAGTCCCTTCTCAAAGGCCTCTTCCACTCCGATATCTCCGTTGGAGAGAGGTCTCACCGCTTCGGTATTGATGCGGCCGAAAACAGGAGCCATGATGAATACGGTAAGGAACAGCGAGAGTCCCACGAGCACCTGGTTCGGCGGCGTCGTCTGCGTACCTAATGCGGTCCTGAGGAAATGCATCACGATTATGATCCTCGTAAAGGACGTGAGCATGATCAGGATGGACGGAGCCAGCGTGATCACGGTAAGGATCAGCAGTATCTGGAGAGTGGCAGACAAAGAGCCGGTGCCGTCCGAGTCAAACCTGAAGGTCAGACCTCCGAGATCGCCCTCAAGATATCCCGGGTCGGAATCGGTGGCGTCGTTCGAAGGAAGCCCCGGAGACGAAGAATCTCCCGTGACGGTATCTGTAGCGTTTACCGAAACGGGAGCATGATTAATAAAGGTTAACACACACATCAGCGAAACAAGAAAACCAAAAACCAGGGCTTTTAAAATTTTCTTTTTCGTGAACAAAGCTTTCATGGTGTATCAGCCTTTTCGGGTTCAGTTATTCGCGGATAACCCCAATATCTCGTTATCCATTTTGATTATAATACAACTTGTGGGAGCAGGCAAGCCTGTTCCCACAAAATATTGCTAATTTAATTATTTGACGATCCGTTGTCTTCGGGCGCGGTTTCAGCCTCTTCTCCGGGCTCGGGATCGAGTCCAGATCCGTCCTTTTTACCGGGCACGACTTTGGACATGATATCCTTAAAACTCATCTTCTTTTCGGAGCGCCAATAGGTGATATCGTCTTCCTGAAGTTCGGCGATCAGCTGCACATTATCCTTTGAGACCGCGATCACGAAATACCGCTTTCCGACAGCGATCAGCTGCAGGTACTTGTTCTGGTTGATCCTGTAGATATCGAGCGGCTTAAAGTTCGAGTCGCCGGTCATACCTGCCTGTCTCTTGCCCACAAATCTGGTCGTATAATAGCTGGCCGCGATGATAATGATGCAAAGCAGTATCAGCCCGATGAGCTTCAGTACGCTCTCAACTCCGGTAGTGCCAAAAGTACTTAAGAATACCATAAGAAACACAAACTCCTTACTTAACTACCTCGGTCACGCGGATACCGAAAGCTTCCTCGATAACGACAACCTCGCCCTTTGCGACGAACTTGCCGTTGACCAGAACGTCGATGGGCTCTCCTGCGAGACGGTTAAGCTCGATGATGGTACCCGGAGCAAAATCAAGGATCTCCTTGATCGACTTCGATGTACGTCCGAGCTCTGCCGTAACCTCAAGCGGAACATCGAGCAGCAGATCGATATTCTCGGTCTGGAGCAGGGGCGAATTGACCTGCGTGAACGGCTGGAACGCAACGGGAGAAATGTTTACGTCCTGTACCGGTGCCATCTGGTAAGGCATAGCCTGAGGCTGCATCTGAGGAGCCATCTGGGGTGCCATCTGAGGCATGGGTGCCGCAGGTGCGGGTGCGGCTTCGGGAGCGGGCGCCGGAGCCGGTGCGGGAGCCGGAGCCGGTTCAGACTCTGTAACACCGCTGTTCGCCATGAATTTGCTGTACAGGTCTCTGGCGAAATCAAAGGAATAAAGCTGCATGATCTCCGAGTCGATCAGATCTCCGATCTTCATCCTGAAGCTTACCTTAACGAAATCATGTGTCAGGAACTCGGCTATCTGCCCTGCGTCCATGGATGTGGACAGGTCCACCAGAGAAGCGGTGGGCGGGCTGATATCGATCTTTTTGTCGAGCATAGCCGACATCGAGGTCGATGACGAACCCATCATCTGGTTCATCGCCTCACATATCGCGCTCAGGTGGAGTTCGTTGAGGTCGCCCTCCATCTCCACGCCGGAGCCGCCCATCATGAGGTCCGTGATGATCTTAACGTCGGACTCCTTCATGATCAGGATGTTGTTGCCGTCGAGACCTGCGGTGTAATAGATCTGAATGAATACGCAGGGTCTCTCGTAAGCGGACAGGAACTCGTCCCAGCGCGCGTATGAAACCTTAGGTGTGGTAATATCTACTTTTTGATTGAGAAGTGTCGAAAGAGTCGTGGCCGCGGTGCCCATGCTGATGTTGGAAACCTCACCCACGGCGTCCTTTTCGGCGTCTGTCAGGGAATCGCTGTAACCTCCCGCCGCACCGGCTGAACCGGCGTCACCTGCGGGCGCACCGTCTGCGGCGGAGCTGTCGGATCCCATGCCGCTGAGCAGGGCATTTATCTCTTCCTGTGAAAGCATGCCATCCATGATTTACTCCTCCTCCCTGATAATCTGTGATATCTTAACTGCGTAGGCGTCCGATGAGGAACCCGGCAGTGCTTTGAACTTCATGATGTTCCCGACAAAGACGCTCAGCTCGTCGCTGGTCTTTGTGTTGAGCTTAATGATATCGCCTCGCTGGATATTGATGAAATCGTTGAGCGATATCGTGCTCCTTCCGAGTTCTGCCCGGATCGGGATCCTGGCCTTTGCGATCGCAACCTCCAGCTGGGCCTTGTAAGCGAAGGAATCGGTGGCTTTTACGGTCGAATACCAGTATTTCGTGTTCAGTTTGTCTATTACGGGCTCGAGTACTTCGTAAGGCAGACATATGTTGATCATACCCTCGATATTGCCGATCTTCATGTTCATGGTTACGATCGACGCCATCTCACTGGGCGAT
>JAGCSS010000316.1 GCA_017964055.1 Lachnospiraceae bacterium | reverse complement strand
TGAGAGCGGAGCTTGAAAGACAGTATATAAGCGGATCGGACAATATGACAGAGTACTACGATGAGATGATCTGTGACCGCATGGAGGACGGCATGAGTGAGGAAGAGGCCGTTGCTTCGCTGGGCAGCATAGAGGATATCGTCCGTGAGGCACTGGTCGACAGACCCATGACCACCATTGTCAGGGAAAAGGTCAGAAAGAGTAAGGACAAGGCGGAAAAGAAGGGCCACGGAGCGCTCTGGATCACGCTTGTGATCCTCGGATTCCCGGTATGGTTCCCGGTGCTGCTCTCCGTCGCTATCGTTGCGTTTGTATTGTTTTTGGTTTTCTGGATCCTGGTCGGAACCGTTTTCATCGTTATGGCAAGCCTTGCGCTTTCGGCGGTTGCGTGCCTTCTGGCGGCGATCACATTCCCCTTCGGGTGGATAAGCACTCCGTCGCTACTGGTTGCGCTCGGAGGGGCGTTGGCACTGGCAAGCATCGTCGTGCTCCTGTGGAAGCCCATGATCAGCTTCAGCAAGGCCGCCGGCAGGTTCTTTGCCGACATTGTCAGATCTATCAAGCGTAAGTTCGTATAAAGGGAGGACATAATGAATAAAAGTATTATTGTTGCGATTCTCGGATTAATAGCGGGACTGCTGCTGATCGGCCTCGGATTCCTGCTTGTCAGAGGTGACTTTACAAGATTCAACGGCAAAAACGCCGCGTCCAGATATGAAAAGGACGAATACAGGTGCAGCGGAAACATCGATGAGATCGAGATCGGAGAGCGTTCCGAAAACATCGAGATCAGGATCGGAAGCGTGGATAAGCCCGTTATCGAGTACTGGTACAGAGAGGGCGAAAAGGATGAGATCGTCATTACCGAAAAGGACGGTAAGCTGACCTTTAAGAGAGAAGATAAGCACTCTGTGAAGGTCGTATTTTTCAGCATGAATTTTGAGGACACTTCCACTGTCGTTACACTGCCCGAAGATTATAACGGACCGATCACGGCAACAGCGACCAGCGGCAGGGTAATGGCGACCGGAATCACGACCGGTAAGGATATGACACTCAAGGCAAACTCGGGCTATGTGGTTGCTGAGAATCTCAAGGCAGACAATCTTACCATGAAGGCTACGTCCGGCTCGATCAAGCTCAACGACACGGAGTGCACAGGCAGGGCGGAAATAGAGAATACTTCTGGCTATATCACGGTTGAGCGTCTGGCGGCCGGCGGAGAGGTTTTCTTAAAGAATACTTCCGGATATATCAGGGCTACGGATGTGAGCTGCGGCGATATCAGCTCACAGAACAGTTCCGGCGGGATGAGCTTATCGAAGATCGCCTGCGATGAGCTTTTTGCAAGGAACACTTCGGGTTCGATCAAGCTCACCAACGTATCCTCAAAGAGCATTGAGGCGGAGAACACTTCGGGCGGCATCAGGCTCGACGGTGTTTCGGGCGATGCGCTTAAGTTCACGAGCCGCAGCGGAAGCATCAGCGGCAGCATCAACGGCAAAGAGACGGATTACTCGGTCATCACCTCAACCACCTCCGGTTCGTGCAATCTGGCGGCGAGCAGGGACGGAGACAAGACCCTCGATGTCAGCACCACCAGCGGCGGCATCAGAATAACATTTGACAAGTAAGCATTCTGCATGATATACTTTACCGCAGTTAACAGCGATGAAGGGAAGAGTAGATCGCGAATACTCCCACAGAGAGCCCGTGTTTGCTGAGATCGGGCGGAGGGATAACGGTTGAAGATGGTCCCGGAGCTTCGGGTATGAACGCATTGCCTTAGTATCCGACGGGTGTTCCCGTTACAGGACAGACTGTTGATGGACAGCCGCAGAGGGTCGTATCGTGAGGTACGGCTGAATTAAAGTGGAACCACGTGAGTTTATGCTCTCGTCTTTAATAAGACGGGAGCTATTTTTTTCAGGAGGAGCAGAAATGGAGAAGACACCTTTTTACATCACTACCCCGATATACTATCCTTCGGGGAATCCGCACATCGGACACTGTTATACGACGGTGGCATGCGATTCGATCGCGCGTTATAAGAGAATGCAGGGACATAATGTAATGTTCCTGACCGGTACAGACGAGCACGGTCTGAAGATCGAGCAGAAGGCCAGAGAAGCCGGCATTACGCCCAAGCAGTATGTTGACAATATCGTTGAGATATTCAAAAAACTCTGGAGCTACATGAACATCAGCTACGACAGATATATCCGTACAACGGACGATTATCATATCGAGAGCGTTCAGAAGATATTCAAGAAGCTTTATGACAAGGGATATATTTACAAGGGCAAATACGTAGGAAAGTACTGTACTCCCTGCGAGAGCTTCTGGACCCCGTCGCAGCTTAAGAACGGCAAATGTCCCGACTGCGGCAGAGATGTCATCGATGCGGAGGAGGAGGCATACTTCTTCAAGATGTCTCTCTTTGCGGACCGTCTGGAGGATCTGCTCCTGAACACCGATTATTTAAGACCCAAGACCAGAGCCATCGAACTGGTAAATAACTTTATTAAGCCCGGACTCGAGGATCTTTGCGTTTCGCGTACTTCATTCACATGGGGTGTCCCGGTGTCCTTTGATACGAAGCATGTCGTATATGTATGGATAGACGCGCTTTCCAACTATATCACCGCGCTGGGCTTTGACACTGAGAAGTATGACGATTACAAGACCTTCTGGCCCTGTGACGTGCACATGGTCGCAAAGGACATCATGAGATTCCATGCGCTCATCTGGCCCGCTATGCTGATGGCGCTCGAGGAGCCCCTGCCCAAGCATCTCGCTGTACACGGCTGGATCACCTTCAACGGCGACAAGATGTCCAAGTCGAAGGGCAATGTCGTTGATCCGTTCATCCTCGGTGAGCGCTACGGCTGCGATGCCATCCGTTACCATATCCTCAGAGAGATGGCGCTCGGCGCGGATTCGGATTTCTCGAACGAGATCCTGATCAACCGCATCAATTCCGACCTCGCAAACGGCTTCGGAAATCTGGTTTCACGTACCGTGGCGATGGCGGATAAGTACTTTGGCGGCACTCTGCCGAAGGAGAGAGAAGAGGCTCCGATCGATAAGGAACTGATCGATCTTGCGCTCTCGATCTGTCCCAAGGTGGATGAGTTTATCGACAATACCCAGATAAAGCAGGCGCTCGAGACCATTTTCACGCTTGTCGACAGGGCGAATAAATACATCGATGAGACCACTCCCTGGGTACTCGGCAAAGACGAGAGCAAAAAGGCCCGTCTTGCGACAGTGCTTTACAACCTGCTTGAGTCCATCCGCATCACTTCAACGCTGCTCTCGGCATTTATGCCCTCGACCATGCCCAAGGTATGGGAGCAGATCGGCGCGACAGCTGCGGATACCACTTATGAGAATGCCCTGAAGTTCAATGTGCTGCCTCTTGATGTGACTGTTCACAAGGGCGAGATCCTGTTCCCGCGCATCGATGTGGACAAGGAGATCGAAGAGCTCAACGCGATCCTGTTAAAGGACGCGCCGAAGGAAGAGGCAAAACCTGCGGCAGACAGTTCTTCTACAGCAGTAGAAGGGAAGGAACTTCACGTTCCCACCAAACCCGAGATCACCTACGATGACTTCGCGAAGCTCGAGTTCCGTGTCGGCGAGATCATCAAGTGCGAGGAGGTTCCGAAGTCCAAGAAGCTGCTCTGCAGCCAGGTTAAGATCGGCAGCGACGTAAAGCAGATCGTATCGGGCATCAAGGCGCATTACACGCCCGAGCAGATGGTCGGAAAGCGCGTAATGGTAGTGGTTAACTTAAAGCCCGCGACTCTGGCCGGACTGGTTTCCGAGGGCATGATCCTCTGCGCGGAGAATGATGCCGGAGACCTTGCGATCATGGTTCCCGAGAAGCCTTTCGAGGGCGGCAGCGAGATCTGCTGAGTATAACCCATAATACGCGACGGCAGGGATGCCGGAGCTGATTTTGTGCAACTCGTACATAATTTCTAAATATTATATACAATACGACGAATCTGATTGAATTGCATTTAATTGTATTGACAATTTATCGGATCCGTCGTATTCTTTTTTTGTTCTTAATTCAATTCATCGGTTCTGCCGTTCAAAGGCAAATCTGAATATCTCTTTTTATTTCCTTTTTTATCGAAAAAACTTCAAGAGGAGGATGTATTGGAAAAAATAATGGCAATTTTGACGGAAGAGGCGGCGTTTGCCCGCGAGCTGGCCGCCTTTCTGTCTTCTAAGGAGGAGTTTCTCCATCGTCCCGTGGCGTTTTCGGACGTCCGGGCATATCTGAGATTTGAACGGGAAAACAGCGTGGATCTGCTGCTCTGTGACCGCGGAATGGAGCCCGAAGAGCAGCCCGGAACACCGCGGAAGGTCTGTATCCTGAGCGAATACAGCACAGTCGGTGAGGATGAGGGCGGCCGCAGCAGCATCTTTAAGTATCAGTCGAGCGAGAGGCTGATGCAGGACATACTTTCATGTCTGGGCACGGAGGATAAGGCCATGCAGGTACCTAAGCGTCCGAAGCTTTCAGACCCCGCGGAGTGCCTGAGCTTTGCGGTTCCGGCGGCAGAGCCGGTCTGCCGGTTCAGGCTGATCGGTGTATGCTCGCCGATCGGAGGCAGCAGGTGCTCTACGCTTTCGCTCGCACTCGCAGATTATCTGGCAAAAAAAGGCGCGACGCTGTTCGTAACTCTCGATCCTTTCTTCTCCGTGAACGGAAGCAAAGAGCCGGGAGCGCGGGACTTGTCTGAACTGATATATCTGTCCGAAACCCACGGTGCGGAGGATGCGCCGGAGCTGGCGGACTATGTCCGTACGGACGGCGGCGCGGCATATATCAAAGGCCCGTCGCATTGGCTCGACCTGGAGAATATGGGCAGGGATGCCCTTTGCCGACTCGCCCGCCTGATCGAAAAAGCAGGCTATGAGTGCGCGGTGTTCGATCTCGGGAGACCGCAGACCGCTGCGACGGAACTGCTGAG
>JAGCSS010000315.1 GCA_017964055.1 Lachnospiraceae bacterium | reverse complement strand
TCTTCCCGGGCAGGTCACACAGACAACGCCCTACGGACGCGATGTTAAAACAGCCGGTTATCCGATCCGTATGTGCGAGATGCTCTCGACACTTGACGGCGTTGCCCTTGCCCAGCGTGTTACCGTTGACAGCGTGAAGCATGTCAATGAGGCCAAGAAGGCGATAAAGAAAGCATTTGAGAACCAGATCAACGGACTCGGATATTCGATCGTTGAGGTCGTTTCCACCTGTCCCACCAACTGGGGCCTGGCTCCCGCGGACGCGATCAAGTGGCTGCAGGACAACATGCTTCCTTACTATCCGCTCGGCGTATATAAGGACATTACCGCTAAAAAGGAGGAAGCTTAAATGAGCACTATGAACGTTTTGCTGGCAGGCTTCGGCGGCCAGGGTATCCTCTTTGCGGGAAAGGTTATGGCATATTCGGCGCTGGTTGAAGGAAAGGAGCTCTCCTGGCTCCCTTCGTACGGTCCCGAGATGCGCGGCGGCACATGCAACTGCTCCGTTGTTATCAGCGACAAGTCGATCGGTTCTCCTCAGGTTACGAACCCTGACATCCTGATCGCGATGAACAGACCTTCGCTCGAGAAATTCGTCAACAATGTGGTTCCGGGCGGCATCATCATCATGGACAGCTCGACCATCGACGTTGAGGTTGAGCGTAAGGACATCAAGGTATTCAAGGTTCCCGCCACATCCATCGCGGATGAGAACGGACTTAAGGGTCTTGCGAATATCATTCTTGTAGGAAAGCTCTTTAAGGAAACCGGATTTGTTTCCGAAGAGAATCTTGATCTCGGCCTTCAGAAATGCATTCCGCCCAAAAAGGCGGCCATGCTCGATACAAACCGAAAGGCGCTTGAGATAGGGCGTAATCAGTAAATAATGGGTGTATTTAAACTGTATGAAAACGGTATAAGTGCGGATATCGTCGTAGAGCGTGACTGCCCCGAAGGCGTAAAACGCGTCGCCGAGGTGGTCGCGGACGATATTGAGGCTCTTACCGGGCTTCGGCCGAGAGTTCTCGTCACAGGCGGAGAGGAGTTTTCCGACTCCACCCTGACCGAGAACATCATCATGGTCAATTCGAAGCCCTCCCCCGACACGGAAGGCAAGCGGGAAGTGTATGAGCTGGTCTTAAGTGACTGTTCCAAGGATGACTATCTGTACTATACCTTTTTGGGTGTAAGAAGAATATTAAACATTTACGGAAGCGACAAAAGAGGTCTGATCTACGGCCTCTTTGCCGTATCCGAGCTGGCCGGCATATCTCCGCTGATATGGTGGGGAGATATCAGGCCCGTTAAAAAAGACTATATTGCGATCGACATCGGTTCGCGTTCGGCTCCCGACGTATTCGTATCACGTGAGCCCTCTGTCAGATACAGAGGTTTCTTTATCAATGACGAATGGCCGGCTTTCGGACGCTGGTGCGAGGAAAAGTACGGCGGCTTCACCGCTAAGATGTACGAGCAGGTATTCATCCTCCTGCTCAGGCTGCGCGGCAATTATATGTGGCCCGCGATGTGGAGCTCGACCTTCAGCGAGGACGGACCCGGTATCGAGAGCGCAAAACTGGCAGACATCTACGGCGTGATCATGGGCACATCGCATCATGAGCCTCTGTTCAGAGCCGGAGAGGAATGGCAGCATATTTATCGGAAATACGGTAATGACAATACCTGGAGCTTTGTTTCAAACAGGGATGCCATCACCGCTTTTTGGCGTGAAGGCATATGGAGGAACCGCGATTTCGAGAGCATCATAACGATCGGTATGCGCGGCGAGCAGGACTCGAAGCTCCTCGGAGAGAATGCCGGACTGGCCGAGAACATCAATGTCTTAAAAGACGTTATCCTGACCCAGCACAAGCTTATACGCGAGAACATGGAATGCGACATGTCGCGTGTTCCCCGCATGCTCGCGATCTATAAAGAGGTTGAGGATTATTATTACGGCGCTCCCGGGATACCCGGACTGCGCGACTGGGATGAGCTCGAGGATGTCATATTCCTGCTGAGCGACGATAATTTCGGAAATACCAGGGGACTGCCCGATGAGGTTGATCTGAGCCGTCACACCGGCGGCTACGGAATGTACTATCATTTCGACTATCACGGAGCCCCCGTCAGCTATGAGTGGGTAAACTGCACCCGTCTTACCAAGACGCGCGATCAGATGATGCTCGCTTACGAGCACGGCGTTAAGGATCTCTGGATCGTTAATGTCGGCGACTTAAAGGGCAATGAATACCCGCTCGGATATTTTATGTCCCTGGCCTACGATTATGATCGCTGGAGCAGGGAAGACGCGGTAGAAGAGTACGCAAACATGTTTATCAGGCAGATGTCCGGCGGCAGGATCACGATGCGCCAGGAGTGCAGCCTGATAACCTTTATCGACGGTTTTACAAAGTGGAACAGCATCAGGCATCCAGAGGCGATGAACCCCGGAATATTCAGCCCCAAGGCCTTTGACGAGGCGGCGAGGGTGCATGCCGAGCTCGAGGAGCTGACGGTTCTCGGAAGGGATCTGAGACGCTCGTTTGACCAGCGCATGACGGAGGCGTTTGACAGCATATTCTATTATGCGGGCATGGCGTCGATGAACCTCATGATGATGCATATCGAGGCCGGACTCAATCAGTATTACTATGAGCGCGGCGATTCGAGAGCGAATGAGTATGCCGAGATGGTCAAGAACAGGATCGTGTCTGACCGCGAGTATATTAAGGGCTTCCACACGATGCTCGAGGGCAAATGGAATCATATGATGGATTCCGCGCATACCGGTTTTACGACCTGGAACGACGAAGGCTGGAGCTATCCGGTTGTACATACCGTAGGACGCAATGAGATACATGCCGCGGCCGCCAAATACAACGGCGCTCGCGATACTTCGATCGCTGATGCGGACGAGGTGATCGTGATCAAGGCCGAGAATATGTCGGACAATCACATGATCAACGGTGAAGGCTGGCATGTCGTGCCTCACCTGGGGCGTCTGGGCGCCGCCATCAAGGCATATCCGATCACAAAGACCTTCGAGGATGTTTTCGGACTGCCTTACGTGCGCTATGAGATCGATATTTTCTCTGCGGGGATGTATGCGATAGAGTTCGTGTTCATGGCCAGAAACCCTGTGGTAAAGGGCGGCAGGATGCGCGCGAGATTCTCGATAAACGGCGGAGATATGAGCGTGATCGATTCGGTCGAAGAGGATTACCGTACCGAGTGGAGATGCGAAGCCTGGAACAAGGGCGTTATGACCGGAGTGCACAAGGTGCTCACCGTGGCGAATTTCAAGCGCGGCAGCAACCGTCTGCAGGTCTATCCCTTCGATCCGAACGTTGTACTGGAAAAGATCGTGATATGGCCGTTTGAAAAGAAAATGCCGTATTCGTATCTGGGTCCCGAGTAAATGAAGGTTCGTTTTACGAACCTTCACCGAAACATCGATAAAAAAAGCGCGAAAGAGTCAACGCGCTTTTTTTGATGTTGAGGCAGCGCTATGCGCTGTTTACGGTCATGCTGAGGTGTTTTCGAAGCATGACTACCTCTTTATCTAATGTTCACTACTAACCTCTGTATATATATATCCAAGAACTCCTTACT
>JAGCSS010000314.1 GCA_017964055.1 Lachnospiraceae bacterium | reverse complement strand
TGTGCTATTACAACTTTTTCCAGTATCCCTACATCAATAAAGCTGATGTGCACGAGAGTGTCGGATGGCTGCAGAGCGCCCGCATCTATCAGATATTTGTCGACCGTTTCCTGATGGGAGACACGGTGAAGGACAGATCATACATCACTATGAAATGGGGCGATACGCCCACGCCGAAGTCACATGCCGGCGGGGATCTTAAAGGTATCGCGAAAAAACTCGGATATATCGGCGGTCTGGGATTCGACACGATCTATCTGACTCCGATATTTAAGTCCGGATCGAACCATAAGTACGATATCGAAGACTATTATCTGGTAGACCCGCAGTTTGGCACGAACGAGGATCTCAAAGACCTGATCGATAAGACGCATGCCCGCAATATGCATATTATCCTCGATGCCGTGTTCAATCACTGCAGCATGAATCTCATGCAATTTAAGGATGTGGTCGAAAAAGGACGCGACTCAAAGTATTTTGACTGGTTCATCATCGACGGCGACAGGATCAACGACGAGGGCACGAATTACGAGGTATTTGCCGCGTGCCGCTATATGCCGAAGCTCAACACCTCCAATCCCGAGGTGCAGGACTGGCTGCTCGGCATCGCGACACACTATATAGAGAAATACGGAATAGACGGCTGGAGGCTGGATGTTTCGGATGAGATCAGCCATGCTTTCTGGCGCAGGTTCAGGATCGCGGTCAAGGAAGCCGGAAGGCGCGTCGGACGCGAGATCGCGATCATAGGAGAGAACTGGCACGACGCGGTCGGATATCTGCGCGGAGACCAGTACGACAGCATCATGAACTATGCGGTGACCAAGGCATGTCTGGACTTCTTCGCCTTCGGAAAGCTCGACGCGGACGGTTTTGCGTGCAGGCTGAACGAGATACTGGTCAGAAACACTTCCACAGTCAACGATATGATGATGAATCTGCTCGACTGTCACGATACTGAGAGGTTTATCACCACGCTCAAGGGCAACCGGAACAGACTCAAAGCTGCGCTGGCACTGCTGTACGTGTTCCCCGGCGCTCCCTGCGTTTACTACGGTACGGAGATACTGACAGAGGGCGGCCCCGACCCCGACTGCAGGCGGTGCATGGACTGGGAAAAGGCCGGATCGGCAGAATACGCGGATATCGCGGAGCATCTGAAAAACCTGGCTGCCATCAGAAAGAAATACAGGCTGTATGAGGGTGAGGTCAGCATCAGCTCCGAAAAAGGAGCATTTGTATATACAAATACAAACAAAAGAAGAGCGATCGAGCTCAGGATAAGGCTCGACAGTGCGGGGAATGACTCATTCGAGCTGACCGTTAGATGATAAACGTCGGCGGTTTGAGGCTCGGGAGCCGCGAATAATAAGGAAATTAAGCATGAAAGAGGGAAAATTAAAAAAATTTGATTTTCCCTCTTTACATTTCTGATAATAGGGTATATAATACAAACAATTCAAATAATTCATACGATTCAGCTTTCCGCTGACAATTCTTTTGGCGCAGAAGCGCCTGCCGTCATTCATATCCGGTTTTTCGTTTTTCAAAGATTCCGATTGATAACTACAATTTCACAAGGGGGTATTATGCGCAAAAGTAAAAAAATACGGCTGTTTAAGATCATAGGGGGAGCAGTGGCGGCAGCTGCCGTTATCATGGCCGGCATGTGGTTTGGACACACACGGATGGACCGGCTCCGTGCACGCATAGGGGAACTGACTGCGGCAGCGGAGGAACGGCAGAACAGGCTGCGGCAGGTACTGTGTGCCGCGCGTGACGCGGAGCCCGGAGAGCGGCTCGGGGCGGAGGACCTTTATATCGCCGAACTGACCGAGGAGGCCGTTCCGGCAGACTTGAGGCTGACTGCAGCGGAGATAGAAGGGAGGATACTGCGCATCCCGCTGAAGAAGGGCGCGTATATAACTGAGGGCATGCTGGTCGGCGATGCCCCTCGCGACGATGAGAGGGAGCTGCGATACGGCTGCATAAGGTTTGACTCGCTGATCGGTCCCGGTGACTGTGTCGACGTGAGAGTGCGCTATCCCGATGCCACTGACTATGTCGTTTTATCGAAAAAAGCGGTATACGGGCTGGATGAAAACGGGTTATTGCTGCGTGTAAACGCGGAAGAGCTGCTGCTGATGGATTCCGCTATTGTCGATGCTTCGCTGTTTGAGGGCACTTATCTGTATGCGGCCAAATATGTAGAAGAGCTCATGCAGGATGCCGCGATCGTAAACTATACGCCGGCACCCGCCGTGATCGAGCTGATCGACAGGGATCCGAATGTGGTCAGGTCCGCGACCGAATATCTGAGCATGGGCCTCAGAAACGATATCGAAGGGAGGATCAGAGGATATGAAGGCGATTGATGTGAACGGGTTCAGGTATTTTGACATTGTACTGTATCTCGCCACTTTGCTTGCCGCGCTGGGTGAAAATGTTTTTGTGCGCGACATGACCGCTGATCTGTCAATGTACCGTTATTTGCCGGAGGTTGACGGTGTCGGTGAAGGGGCGATGCTGGAGTTTAAGGGCATCATGTTCGCGCAGGGTCAGATGCCTGTGCCGGAGACCTGTACTTTCTGCTTTAACCTCTGGGAGCCGGCGAAAAGCCTGAGTGTCGTGCGCGAGGAAAATGCTTCGGACTTCAGGCTGTTCATAACCGATGAGGAGCCTGCGCACGAGAAGGACATGGATTATTCAATGCGCTTTTCAGCGCTGGGAACGGGCGGGTATGACGAAAGCGATGCCTTTCTTGTGATCCGTGATTATGTAGGGATGGTAATGCAGAACCTCATCGGGATGTTCGCGGGAAACGCCAAAAACAGAGTCTTCAGGCTGCCGTATTCCGAAAAGGACAGGAAAGCGGAACTTTATCTGACAGCGAGGAATGACAACACATTCCGGAACATTTCGGACCGGATGAGCTGTTTGCTCGAAGAACTGGTGGCACGCTTGAGACCAGGTACCGCATGCGGTGAGTTTGAGAGAGCGTATAGGACGGCGCTGAGAGGAGGCGGCCGATGAAGATCGCATTTTGGTCGCCGATGCACGGAACAGGAACAACTGCGAATCTTATGGCACTGATGCTGGCCATAGCCGAGGATTCGGACAGGTCGGTGCTGCTGACACAGACGCATTATTGCATGAACGATCTGGAAGGACCGCTGGTTGCGGGCCTGAAAGGGGCAGACAGGGAAGATTACTTCACCGATATGGGGATCGATGCGGTTGTGAAATATTATAAGTCAGGCATGCTTTCAAAGGAAATACTGGAGAGCTGCGCGACGGAGATCACTGACAGGATCTCACTGCTCGCAGGAACCAGACAGTGCTCGAGAACGGCATTCGAAAACGGCATGGTCAGCAGGATCGTAGAGCGCATCTTTGACGCTTCGCAGGAGTTTTACGACTGGGTCGTCATCGACACGAATTCGGGCTTTTCACAGACCAGCACATCGATCCTTAAGGACGCGGACATAGTTGTAGTGACGCTGCGGCAGAACAGGGCGCTGCTGGATGAGCTGTTTAGAAACGAAGAGTTCCTCGGACTGGACCATGACAGGGTTTTCTATATTTTCGGCTCGTATGACAAGGACTCAAAATACACTCTTAACAATCTGAAACATATCTATCGAAACATCACTTCGGTAAATTCGGCGGGACTCCCGCACTGTACCGGATACATGGATGCATTATGTGACAGAAAGGCTGCAGGATATATACGATCGGGACTAAGCGATCCCGAGCGCAGTGACAGGGAATTCTTTGCGGCACTGAAAGAGGCTTCGAAGAAGCTGCTGTCAATGACGACGAAGGCTACAAAGGTTACAAAGGCAGGTAGGAGCGCATGAATATAGTTGCTTTTTGCAGTGCTGTGGGACTGCTGTGCCTGTTAGCTGCGGTATATATGTATCGCAAAGGAAAACGTGTAACCGTAAAAAACGATACAGACAGTATAAGAGGCTTTGATGAGCTGACAGAGGCAGTAAGATGCGCGGTAAATGAGATACTGAACACGGATCTTGACGGGAGCGGTCTTGCGCCGACCGAGATCAGAAAGAAAAAGAGGCAGCAGGCAAAACTCAGATTATCTACCAGACAAGCGTGTTTCGGAGATACGGGATCGTCGGAATACCTCAAAGAATACATTAAGGAGCTGCTGATCAACAGGCTTGGAATAAATGAAGCAACGATCTGCAGGATCATACCGTTCAATGAGTCCGGGTCGATGTCGGCGACGGAGCTGTTTGAGTATATGTATATGATCTACAGGAGACATTGCGGTATCCATGTATTCGGGCGCATGGTAAAGGATCATGCGTTTAACGAGGCAAAGTCGGACGATGAAGGCAGACCGGTGTATTCGATAGATGAGGATGACATCAGGAGAGCCTTTTCGGAATGCGGACTCGAACCTGATTATACGGACATGCTTGATACTCTGACGCAGCGCTGTTATGAAAAACTGTATGGTCATGATGTTGCGGATCTGCTTATCATGGATCCCGATATTGACGGTGTATCGGGCGGAGTGGGCGGCTGCACGAGGATAGAGTACAGCTATCTCGAAGAACTGATGAGTTCCGGACGTGACGTCGGTAAAAAGATCAATTCATATGATGTGATCTACTGCGTTTACCGCGGCAGGCTGATCAGGATGAAATTCTTAAGCTTCGGAAGGGAGGAAACGCTCGAAAGGGTTGTAAAGAATATCTATCGCTACAATTCGAAAACAACGCTTTCCAAGCGAAATCCCGTTCTCCATGCTTCGATGAAGAACAATTCGAGAATAGTTGTGGCCCGTCCGCCTGTGTCCGATTCATGGGCCTTTTATGTCAGGAAGTTCGCTAGTACGGACGCCAGAAAGATCGAGTCTCTGATCACGGATAAGAACTCCGACAGGGTTATCGCGCTGCTCAAGAGCATTGTCAAAGCTGAGTGCAATTTTGTTATCAGCGGGAATACCGGCGGAGGAAAGACCACATTGTTAAAGTCTCTGATAGGATACATCAATCCTTCTTATACACTCAGGGTTATCGAATCATCATTCGAACTGAACATCAACAATCTGTACCCGGACAGGAATGTTCATGTTATGCAGGAACGCGGCGATTTTACGATATACGACGCGATAACTGCCAGTAAGAAGATGGATACCGACGTGCTGATACTCGGAGAGGTCAACGAACCCAAGGTGGCGGGAGCCTTTATCCAGGTGGCGCAGTCGGGCTCGAGAATGGCGATCACAACGCTGCATCATGAGACAACACAGAAGCTGATCGAATATCTGCGAAATGCGCTTGTGTGCGAATTCGGACTGACGGATGTGCATGTCGCGCAGAAGCAGGTCGTCGATTCGGTAAGCTTTGATGTGCATATGGTGCATGATGTGACGGGGCATCACTATATTGAGCGGATAACGCAGATCATACCGTCCCAAAAGGATGAAAGATATGAATTGAAGGATATTGTTGTATTTGATACGGAGAAAAAGATGTATCGGTTTGTGGGAGAGGTTTCATCTGTACTGCCCGCATCCGTCAGGGAGGCGGCAGGATGATGGTGCTCTATATCGCTGTACTTGGGGTGTTTCTGATCTATGTCATTTGCAATGAGATGACATATTCGGGCTCAGTCGGCCGGGAGACTGCATTTCTTGCGGATTTTGACGAGTTCTTAAGTCATGTGAGGCACTTCTATTATTATACCAATTCTGCGGAAGACGCGATTTTCTACAGCATTCCCAAGTGCAGCAAAAGGATCAGACCGATACTCGAAGAACTCTTCGGATGTCTGGAGGGCGAGGACAGAGTCCGGATGCTCTCCGATATTGCGGGAGGGCGTCATAAATATGTGCGCCTATTTACATCACTTGTTATGACTGTATCCGAGAACGGAGATCTGTTTGAAGGCAGCAGTTCGGTTTTTCTGGACTCGGTAATGCAGCTCAGATGCGACGTTCAGAGTGAAAAACGCTATCTGGAAGGAAGAAAGCACCGTTTTACCGGCCTGGGACTGACGGCGGCCCTGCCTTCCGTGGCGGTGCCCGCTGTCGCGGCATGGGGAAGTGATACCATTCCGTCACTGAAGAGTTTTTATTACGGCAGGGGCGGAGGAGTGATGCTGTGTCTGATACTGATGATGACAGTACTCTGCTACACCGCCATCACGTATCTGAGAGAGGGCCATAAGCCGAAGGAAGCGCCGTTCGCTGCAGCCGCCGCAAAAATAGCGGCCGGGAAAGGTGTTGTCTCAAAGGCGGCCGTTCAGCTGAAAAAGCTGGCGGACAGGCTCGGGGCGGATGTACTGCTTAAGAGAACAGTTCTTGCCTCAGCCGCGGTGATAATAATGGTACCTGTTCTGGCCGCGGGTCATGCGGGCATGCGCAGACTGCTCGCGAATGATGTAAGCGATGTTGAAAACGTGAGTGATACCGCAGACGGCAACCAGCTAAAAGCCATGAAAACCGTGATACCGAAGTACATGCATGAGTATCTCGGAGAAGAGCTGCCCGAAGAGGATGAACTGGCGGAGACACTGCTTGATGAGCCGGGCTTTAGGAGCAGGTCGGTGGCTGCGGATACAGCGGCGGAGATCATCAGGAGACTTAAGGCATACAGACTGGAGTTTTTTGGGCTGTCCGACCTGCTGATCGTGCTTGCGGCGGCAGGACTGGCATTTGTTTTCCCTGATGTAAAGAGAATATTTAAGAATGCCCTTCTGGACGGACAGAAACAGGATGAGGTCATGCGCTTTCAGAGCCTTATCAATATGCAGAAGCGTGTGCCCGGCATTACGCCGGTAGAGATTCTGGAGAGCATGGAGGCATTCTCCGACATATTCAGGAACAGCCTGCAGCAGTGCATAAACAATTACGGCGTCAATGACGAACTGGCACTCACCGAGCTGTTCGAGGCTGAGGATTACCCGGAGTTCAGAAAGCTTACGGACTGTTTTCTGGCCGTTGACGAAGCGGGAGTTGAAAACGCGTTTGAAGAGGTTACCGCGCAGATCACTTCCTTCAGGGAGAGCAGGGAACTGGACAGGACGATACTCATGGACAACAACGTGATGCTGGCATCTCTGCTGGCGGTCATACCGGGAGGACTGGTGCTGTTTGGCTATCTGCTGATCCCGTTTATGGCCAGGGCGATGACGATGTTCAACGATTATCAGGATGCACTCAGGGGTTATATGAACTGAACAGACTAAAGGATCAAGGTGGAAGAGTTGAAAAGGAACAGGTTTGAGATTGCGCCTCAGGCGCTGCTGCTGGCCGCGGGAGTGATATTGTCCGTGGTCCTGATCTCGATAATGGTCATGCAGTTCGAGCAGGCAAAAAACATGTCCGACGTTGTATCCGGGAAGATGATAGAGGACACGGAGCGCCTGAGAAACAGCGGGATCATGCAGTATGACGGACTGAGGGTCAGCGGAGCGGAAGTGCGGAATTTCTATAAGCTCTACCTGACCGCGGCCGGGCCCAAAGGCTTTGAGAAGCTTATCGTAAAAAACGGCGGAGCGGAGAAAAGCTATATTAGATCGGGAAGCTTTTCTGAACTGACCGATATGTCGGGAAGCGGATATGTCGCCCCGACCGATGTATATCTTTGCACCGTTGAGCAGAATGCCAACGGGATCATAACAAATGTCATTTTTAATCTTGAAAAATAATCAAAGGGGGATTTTTCTATGCGCAGACGTAATGCGATCGATATTTCGGTGAAGGGACTTGTATTGGCGGTGGTAGTTATCATCGCGCTGGTTTTGAGTGCTATTTCTTTGTATATGGTATCCAGGTCGAAAAGCACGATCAATGACGGCAACACTCAATATGCGGAGATGATGAGCGACTATTCGGAGATCAATGCAACGATCTATGACGGATTGTATGTTTCGGGCGACAAGGTCATCGAAGTGATCAAAGACTGCTCGGCGGATCTTAACGAAGGAGTTCAGGTGCTTACGCTCATGAATACAGGGAAAACCGACGGAACCGACGGCACCGGCACAAAGGACAAATACGACCAGTATAAGGCCGGAAGCGAATATACGATCGTAAACAAAAGCAATAATTCCTACATCAATCCGTCGGGAACATTTGTCGGATCGGTAGACAAGAACGCTAACGGAATGGTGACCAGCATCATTTTCAGACAGATCAACTGATGAGCGGCGATGTAGGGAGAGGTGCGGCCCTGCTGCTGGCGGTACTGTTGGGAGTATTCGCGCCTCTGAGCCTTGCCGCGGGACGTGCGGATCATAATATGCACTATGCCCTGCAGGAGGCTGTAGATGAGTTCACCGCCAAAGTAGATGTGAAAAAAGCCGTGACGCTCGCGGATTATGAGGAATTGCTGGCAGACATCGCCAGGACGGGCACTGTCTGCAGCATCGATATGTTCATCGGAAAGCGTATTTCCCGTGAGGCGGGAGCAGACATACTTACAGGCAGATTTGTTGCCGGACATGTCCATACCAGGGACTGTTATGCGGGTCATAATCACAGGGCAGAAGGATGCTCTTATCATTCACATTCATCAGAGTGTTATTGCGGCGGCAGAATGACAAAATGCTACAAAACAGACTACAGCAGCGGGACCTGTTACTCCTGCGGCGGGAGTGGGCAGACCGGAACGACCGAAACATGTTCGTCATGTT
The DNA here is from genome assembly GCA_017964055.1 of Lachnospiraceae bacterium. GTDB lineage: Bacteria > Bacillota > Clostridia > Lachnospirales > Lachnospiraceae > RUG11977. Next base: position 13 of record JAGCSS010000314.1, on the reverse strand, counting down.
CGGGCGCGGGCGG
>JAGCSS010000313.1 GCA_017964055.1 Lachnospiraceae bacterium | reverse complement strand
CGCATGTGGACCTGACGGGCCTGAAGGACGGCGACTGCTGCGGACTGGCCGCGATACAGGGACGGTTCGGACTGGTCGGCATACGCGCCGATGAGGACGAGCGCTATGTTGTGATGTGCGTCAATGACGGCAGCGGCGGGGAAATGGAATTGCTTAAAGACCCCTATGCGGGCAGTGACATATATCTTAAGATATCGTTTGATTTTACGGACAATATCGAGATCGCGGAGTTTTTTTACTCCGCTGACGGAAAGACATGGGAAAAGGCAGGTACACTGCAGCTGAAATACACGCTCGATCATTTCATGGGCTGCAGGATGGGACTCTATTCCTATGCGACCTTAAAGACCGGCGGTTTCGCAGATTTTGAGTACTTCAGGTTCAGACAGTGACCGGACTCAGACGATCACCGGCGAGCATGAAAGTTCGCTGCCCGTATCGGTACCGTAGCGGGCGCGTATGAGCTGTCTGTATATGCCGGAAGCGTACAGACCTGCGGCTGTCAGAGGCTGCGTAAGGTCTGCGTCGGCAAGCTTTGTGATGAGTGCGGTATGCTCTGAGTCTCCGACGGGTCTGAGGACGTCCGAGGAAGACTTCTTAAGCCCGAGCAGGCGTATCACGGGCAGTACCGGAGAGGACTTGAGGGCCGTGATGTGTTCGGGACCGATACCGAGCGTCAGGTGCAGCAGCGCACGGCATACCGAGGTATAATTATTGTTTTTGGATTTCAGTTTTGAGGCGAGCTCTGTAAACGTACAGGGCTCGTTTTTGTATTTGGACAGAGCGTTCGCCAGATCCCTGCTGACATCCGCAAATGCGGCGTAATCGCCGGTCGCGGGATCGTTCAGCCTCATATAGAGCATAGCGCTCAGATCGTCGGCGGTGATCGGGAGAGTGCGGCGATAATCCTTATCTATCATTTTCAGGACCTCATCGGGAACCTGGCCGATCAGCTCACCGGTATCCCCGTCGGGGTCTTCGAGCGCAGCGCGCAGCGCGGTCGCGGAGGACTGCATGTGCGCAACGATGGTATTGTCATGATAGCCGCTGCCCACACGCCTTATCGCGGCGGGCTCAATGGCGGGCATATTGCTGCCGGCGGGCGCGAGCCTCAAGGCTGCCCTGCAGTACTCGATCGCAAGGATATTGTTGGGAGAACGGAGGATCGCGGTGAGGGAGGGATCGCCGGTCTCTGCCTCAAAAGCGGCATCGCGCGCAGCGGGGAAGCTTAAACCCTCCTTCAGCTTTTCCTGCAGGACGCTCCTGAACAGATCGCTCTCACTGTTCAGGATCCGGGCGATCCGCATCAGCACCGATACATCGGGACATTCGCTGCCGAATGCGATGCAGTCGACATTGCCGAGCGAGTTGAAGAGCTTTACTCCGGCCTCGGCAAATATCTCGGCCGAAGCGGTGGCATAGGGAACGGGCAGCTCGAACACCGCGTCCGCGCCGCAGAGCAGTGCCATACGGGCGCGCAGGGATTTGCCGCAGACCGCGGGAGTGCCGCGCTGAACGAAATCTCCGCTCATCGCTATAACACATCTGTCTGCGCCGGTTATGCGCTTTGCCTCGTTTATTATGTATTCGTGCCCGCAATGGAAGGGGTTGAATTCCGCTATGATGCCGACTGTTTTCATATTTACTCCGTTCTGTGCCCTCACCGGGGCAGCCGATATATATATCTTAGCATATTAAGTTCGGAATGGTGTTGTTATTTCTCCGTTTTTTGAGTAAAATCAGTATGAAATCGATAATGGGAGATGGGAAAATGACACTTAACGAATTAAAAACGGGCCAGAGCGCCGTTATCACCAAAGTCGGGGGAGAGGGTGCCTTAAGGCAGCATTTCCTCGATATGGGCGTAATCCCCAAGACGGAGGTAACACTGATCAAACTCGCGCCTATGGGCGACCCCATGGAGCTGAGGATACACGGCTATGAGCTGACGCTGAGACTGGCGGACGCCGAAAAAATAGAGATAGAGCCGGTCTGTCCGGGCGAAGGACGCGCGGCATCTGGACCCGGAAGGCAGCAGGACGATAAAGAAACTTCAGGGAATGATACCAAGAATGCCTCACGGCGCAGGAAAAAGGACGATGCCGCGGGACCTACTTCTCACCCCGGACTCGGTGAGGACGGCATACTCTACCACGATCCGGCAACGGAGAATCCTCTGCCCGAGGGAACGGTGCTCACATTCGCGCTCGCGGGCAATCAGAACAGCGGAAAGACTACTCTTTTCAACTCTCTTACGGGCTCTAACCAGCATGTGGGCAATTTCCCCGGCGTGACCGTTGACCGCAAGAGCGGCGTGATCAGGGGACATGCGGATACCGAGGTCGTAGACCTGCCCGGCATATATTCGCTCTCGCCCTATACCGAGGAGGAGATTGTCTCCCGCCAATACATAATCGGCGAAAAGCCGAAGGGCATCATCAATATCGTAGACGCGACAAATATAGAGAGAAACCTGTACCTGACGATGCAGCTGATAGAACTCGATGTGCCGATGGTACTCGCGCTCAACATGATGGATGAGCTGCGAGGGAACGGCGGCAGCGTTCGTACGAACGACATGGAGGCAATGCTGGGCATACCCGTGGTACCCATTTCCGCGTCCAAAAACGAGGGTGTGGACGAGCTGGTCAGCCATGCGATCCATGTGGCAAAGTACCAGGAATCGCCGACAAAGCAGGATTTCTGCGATGAGTCGGATCACGGCGGAGCCATTCACCGCTGCATACACGGCATCATGTCGCTGGTCGAGGACCATGCGAAAAGAGCGGGTATACCGATCCGATTTGCCGCGAATAAGATAATCGAGGGCGACGAGCGTGTTATCGGAGCGCTCGAGCTTTCGCAGAACGAGAGAGAGATGATCGAGCACATCATCCTGCAGATGGAGGAGGAGTGCGGCCTCGACCGCGCGGCCGCGATCGCGGACATGCGTTTCTCGTTCGTTGAAAAACTCGCGGCGAAATGCGTCATCAAACCGGTAGAGAGCAAAGAACGCGAGCGCAGCGAGAAAATAGACAGGATTCTGACCGGTAGATTTACCGCGATCCCCGCGTTTATCGCGATCATGGCGCTGGTTTTCTGGGTAACGTTCGGGCTGCTCGGGGCATGGCTTCAGGAGCTGCTCGAGGCCGGTATCGACCGGCTGACCGGACTGGTGGACGGGGCCTTCGAGGCGTGGAATGTCAACGAAGTCCTGCGGTCTTTGGTGGTGGACGGCATATTTAACGGCGTCGGAAGCGTGCTCAGCTTCATGCCGATCATACTGATCCTGTTTTTCTTCCTCTCGCTGTTAGAGGATACGGGCTATATGGCGAGAGTCGCGTTCGTAATGGATAAGCCTTTGAGGCGTCTCGGTCTTTCGGGACGCAGCATCGTGCCGATGCTCGTCGGCTTCGGCTGCTCGGTACCCGGCGTCATGGCTTCGAGGACTCTGCCTTCACAGCGCGACAGAAAGCTCACGATCATGCTGATCCCGTTCATGAGCTGCACGGCCAAGCTCCCGATATACGCCTTTTTCACGGGCATATTCTTCCCGGAGCATTCGGCGCTCATCATGATCGGACTGTATCTGTTCGGAATACTCACCGGCATCATCACGGCGCTTATTTCCAAGCATACCGCATTTAAGGGCGAGGCCGTGCCGTTCGTTATGGAGCTGCCCAATTACAGGATGCCCGGAGCGAAAAACGTTATAAGGCTGCTGTGGGAAAAGGCCAAGGATTTCCTGATGAGGGCGTTCACGATCATTTTCGTCGCAACGATCGTTATCTGGTTTTTGCAGACCTTCAACCTGCATCTGGGACTCGCGGAATCCTCGCAGGAGAGCATACTTGCGAGCATAGCGAGCATTTTTGCCCCGATATTCAAACCTCTCGGCTTCGGTGACTGGAGGATAGTAACCGCGCTGATCACGGGCTTTATGGCAAAGGAGAGTGTGGTATCGACGCTGTCGGTGCTCTTCGGAGACGGTTCGGCGCTGCTCGCGGCAGTTGCGCCCGCAGCCGCGCTGGCTCTGCTCATATTCTGCCTGCTCTATACGCCCTGTGTTGCGGCGATCGCGTCCGTAAAGCGTGAGCTCGGAAGAAAATGGGCCGCGGGTATAGTGCTGTTCCAGTGCGCGGTCGCATGGGTAATGGCATTTATCGTGTTCCTGATCGCGGGAGCGCTGATGTGACATCCCTCGCGGAAAAAACAAATGATATCAGGAGGAGCATATGCCTCCGATACTATAATCTTAAAGGAGAAAACTATATGGCAAGAACTGTCGGATCAAGCGCGGAGCTTAAAGCTCTGCCCGCATACAGACTCGAATACGAGGAGCATGTACCGGACTGCAACGGTCAGGGCATGCTGTTCAGACATATCAAGAGCGGTGCGAGGGTTAGCGTCATCTCGAACGACGATGAGAATAAGGTTTTCTGCATCTCGTTCAGGACAACACCCACGGACGATACCGGTGTCGCGCATATTACCGAGCATTCGGTGCTCTGCGGCTCGGATAAATATCCTCCGAAGGATCCTTTCATGGAGCTGGAGAAGAGCTCACTCAACACATTCCTCAACGCATTTACGTATCCCGACAAGACCTGCTATCCCGTAGCGAGCTGCAATGACGCGGATTTTGCCAATCTGTCGGATGTTTACATGGACGCGGTTTTCCATCCCAACACCTATAAGCATGAGGAGATATTCAGGCAGGAAGGCTGGAGATACGAGCTCAATTCAAAGGACGAGCCCATCACGATAAACGGCGTTGTTTACAGCGAGATGAAGGGCGCTTTCTCGTCGGCCGAGGACCGTCAGTACAGGGAGCTCACGCACGCGCTCTTCCCCGATACGACCTACGGCGTGGAGTCCGGCGGTGACCCGAAGGCCATCCCCGACCTGACCTACGAGCAGTTCCTCGATTTCCACAGACGTTATTATCACCCTACAAACAGCTATATCTACAT
>JAGCSS010000312.1 GCA_017964055.1 Lachnospiraceae bacterium | reverse complement strand
TTTAATGCGATCGAGCGCCCGAGATGGGTCGGCTTCCTCAACTACATCAACCTGATCACGAGCGACGACACGTTCATGAAATTCGTCCTTCCGAACACGGTCAAATACGCTTTGATCGTCGGTGTCGGAGGCTATGTGCTCTCGTTCCTGCTCGCATGGGGACTGGCCAATCTCACAAAGGGTCCCCGTACCGTATTCGCTCTTATACTTTATTCGCCGAGCATGACGACGGGTGTCGCGATGGCGGTACTCTGGAAGATCATGTTCACGGGCGACCAGACGGGATATTTCAACAGCTGGCTCATGAGCATCGGCGCGATCAACGAGCCCGTGCAGTGGTTGGTAAACACCAAATTCCTGCTGCCGATCGTCATAATCATCGGACTCTGGAGCAGCATGGGCGTAGGCTTCCTTTCGATACTCGCGGGTCTGCTGAACGTCGATGAGGCGCTGTATGAGGCTGCTGCGATCGACGGAGTCAGAAACCGCTTCCAGGAGATGATCTACGTAACGATCCCGAGCATGAAGCCGCAGATGCTCTTTGCGGCGGTAATGCAGATAGTCGGAGCGTTCCAGAACGGTATGATCTCGACACTGCTCGCGGGCAATCCCACTCCGGGATATGCGGCGCAGCTGATAGTCAACCACATTGAAGATTACGGCTTTATCAGATACGAGATGGGATATGCGGCGGCCGTTTCGGTAGTGCTGCTCCTGATCGTTCAGATATTCTCGTCACTTTCGGGTAAGCTTTTCGGAGAAAAAGACTAAGGAGGAAAAGGAAATGGCAGCTTATAAGGGACATAAAATGAATCCCAAGAGCTTTGAAAAAGGCCAGATCAAGATATATCTTCTGATACTTCCGATGGTGCTGCTGACCGGGCTCCCGATCGTGTTCATCTTTTTCCATGCGTTTAAGCCGATGGAGGAGCTGTTCGCGTTCCCTCCGAAGTTTATAACCACGCATCCCACACTCGACAATTTCAGGGCACTGATCAAGGCTTCGAGATCGGCCAGCATTCCGCTCTCGAAATACATTTTCAACAGCATACTGATCACCGGCGCGGTAGTGTTCGGTTCACTTCTGTTCTCGACGATGGCGGCCTACGCACTCTCCAAACTTCGCTTTAAAGGCCGCGATACGATGATGAGAGTAAACCAGATCGCGCTGATGTTCGTATCTGTGGCGGTCATGATCCCGAGATATCTTGTGATAAACAAGCTCGGGCTGATCGACACATTCTGGGCGGAGATCCTTCCGCTCGTTGCGCTGCCTGTAGGCCTGTTCCTTGTGCAGCAGTTCGTGGACCAGGTTCCGGACTCGCTGATCGAGGCGGCCTACATGGATGGGGCAAAGGAATGGACGATCTACCGCAAGGTCATCCTTCCTCTGATCAAACCCGCGATCGCGACCGCTGCGATCCTGGTATTCCAGCAGGTATGGACGAACCTTGAAACATCGAACTATTACATCAACAACGAGTCGCTCAAGAGCCTGGCGTTCTACATGAACACGCTGGCAGGCGCGACCTCGAATACCATAGCGGGACAGGGAGTCGCGGCAGCCGCGTCGCTCATCATGTTCCTGCCGAACCTCATTCTGTTCTGTATCTTACAGAAGAATGTTATGAACACCATGGCATATTCCGGAATCAAATAAAGGCTTTTGCTGTTTACAGGAGACTTATCAGACCATGAAAAAGAAACCCACCGGCTTCAGAACGGTTATCGTTCTGCTTCTCGCGATCCTGTTTGCGGGCTGCTTCACTCAGCCGTACAGGATCAGCGCCGATACGCCTTATAAGACCTACACGGTCGACGGATACGGCTCGACGATTGAGACGCAGACCGCATATCTGCCTTATACGACGATCACGAAGATCGGCGAGGAGAGCTTAAAGCAGCCCACCGATTTCATGCTGCTCGACGACGGATATATCTATATCCTCGACAGCGGCAACAAGAGAGTCGTAGTATCCACGATGGACGCGGAGCCGGTCATGATATTCGGTGAGGGCATCTTAAAGTCTCCGAGAGGACTGTTCGTAACCCCCGAGCATATCTGTTACGTTGCGGACCGTGATGCGAAATCGATATTTGTTTTCGATGCCGAAGGCAATCTGACAGATACTTATGGAAAACCCGATTCGGCAATGTACGGAGAGTCGCAGGATTTCCTTCCGTTAAAGCTCGTGGTTAATTCCTTCGGTACCATGTACGTCATCTGCGAGTCAAATACAAACGGTATCGTTGAGATAAGCCCCGCGGAGGGCGGAACCTTCCTCGGATATTTCGGAACCAACAGCACCAGGGCTTCGCTCTGGACCATAATCTGGAGAGCGGTACTCACAGAGGCACAGAGAGCCAAGCAGCTCAGCAACCTGCCCGCGACTCCGGACAACCTCGCGATCGATGACAAGGGTGTTATCTACACCGTAACCCGAGGCGAGAAGACCGAAGCGTTAAAGAGACTCAATATCGCGGGCGTAAACATGATCGAGCCCGATGCCTACGAGGATCTACCGGCGTCCGTTGCGGTCGGCAATCACGATAACGCATTT
>JAGCSS010000311.1 GCA_017964055.1 Lachnospiraceae bacterium | reverse complement strand
TTAACGTCCTTGTTCACGTACATCATGCTGATGAGTGCGAGCAGGATCATAAGTGTTATGAAATTATAGGTAAGGTACGATGTGATCATATAATCCTACTTTCCTTTCATATCACGCACAAATCCGGATCATTTGCCGAGCAGTTCTCCGGCCTTTTCCAAAAACGCATCGACATCCGACTCTTCGCTCCCCCATCCGGTCACAAGACGGATCGGGATCATGCCCTCTTTTTCCGGTGCCCATTCGTAAAAGAAGAAATCCTTTTCGAGCTCCTTGACCGTGGCGGCGGGCAGTACCGGGAATATCTGGTTTGTCTGCGACTCGGAGTAAAAGCTTACGCCGAGTGCCGAAAGACCGTCTCTGAGTCTCTTTGCCAGCCTGTTGGCCCGTGCCGGCATCTCGAAATAGATGCTGTCCTTTCCGCCTTCGAGCAGTGCCTCGACCTGGACTCCGATCAGTCTGCCTTTTGCTAGCAGTCCGCACTGTCTCTTGATCATGAAGCGGAAATGATCGTCCATGGCCTTATTGAGGATCACGAGCGCCTCTCCGAACAATGCGCCGTTCTTCGTGCCTCCGATGTAAAAAGCGTCACAGAGCCTTGCGAGTTCCTCGATACTGAGGTCGTTTTTATCCGATGTGAGCGCGGAACCGAGTCTCGCGCCGTCCACGTACAGAAGAAGATCCTTCTCTCTGCACTTATCCCTGAGCGCCGTCATCTCCGCTTTGCTGTAGAGCGATCCGATCTCGGTGGGCTGGGAAATATATGCCATGCGCGGCAGAGGGGTATGCTCGTCGTCATATTCCTCCATTGCACGGTCGATCAGCTCGGGCGTGAGTTTTCCGTCAGTGCTGTCCATAGCTATAACACGGTGTCCGGTAGCCTCTACCGCTCCGGTCTCATGCTTATACGCATGTCCCGAACGTACCGCTATAACCGCCTCGTAAGGCCGAAGCGACGCGGCGATCACCGTTACGTTGCACGGAGTGCCTCCTACCATCATGTGTACCGCGCAGTCCTTGACGCCTATCAGCTCGCGTATCATGCGCGCCGCGTTCTCGCAGTGCGGGTCCATGCAGTACCCGTCCGTATGCTCAAGATTTGTTTTTGCGAGAGCCTCCATTACCTTCGGATGCGCTCCCTGACTGTAATCTGAACGAAAATAGATCATTGTTTCCTCCGTGCATGTTAGATTAATTCTAAATCAGTATATACCTTACCGAACTGCTTGTCGAATAAAAAATCAGTAAAATATCCGACTTCCCGCCGACCGCCCGCATTACATTTTTATAGTTGACACCAACCGTAAAACGATGTATCATAACTTATTGCGTGAGATGAATTCTCGCAGTGTGCTGGGATAGCTCAGTCGGTAGAGCGATTGATTCGTAATCAATAGGTCGTGGGTTCAAGTCCCATTCTCAGCTCTTAAAAAGCCTTGAAACAAGCGGGTTTCAAGGCTTTTCTCATATGTGAGGTATAAATATGCGTGAACTTAATGAAAACGATAAAACTACTTTAAACGAAGACGCGGCCATCTACAGCAAGAGAGACGAACGCGGCGCATTCGAGAAATTCAGGACGCTCACCGGCGCGGCAAAGTGGGAGTTCTTCAGGGACTATTTTCTCTGGAAGCTGATCGCGATCGCTGCGGGCATAGTGGTGCTCGTTCTGCTGATAATCAGGATCGTCACTCCCCAGCAGGAAAATATCTGCAACATAGCGGTACTCGACAATCCTTTTTCCGCGGCAGCCTATGACATCTGTGACGCAAAGCTTAACGAAGCGTTCGTGACCGATGAAAAGCTCCAGCGCGTTTCGCTCGATACCAACTATTATGTCTCGACCGACGGCTATAATGCCCGTACCAGGCTGATGACCTATATCGCAGCGACAGAGATCGATTTCATGATCCTTCCCGAAGCCGAGTTCCTCGGATATCTGGAAGCCGGCGTGTATGCGGATCTGGAGCCTCTGCTCTCAGAGGATATGCGCGCGAGTCTCGGTGAGCTGCTCACCTACAAGCCCACCTACTACGACGCGGACGACCCTTCGGACGTTCCTGTCTCCGGCTCCAAAACATGCTACGCGATAAGGATAACGGATTTCCTCAACCGCCTCAACGGCTACGAACTGGCAGACGATTATTATATCACCTGCATCGTTAATTCAAAGAATCCGGATAAACTCGAGAAGGTTATCTCGATCCTCAGTGAATAGAAAAAAGGAGATCGCTTATCTGGCGATCTCCTTACTTATTCTGTCAAACAGGCTCACAAAGTCTATCGGCCTCGAGAACAGAGCGGAAAATCTGTATTTGTAGGCCTTCTTAACCTCGGTTGCGGACGCGTCCGCGGTCAGCGCGAATATCGGAACGGTCTCACCGTCTTCCTTGCCGCTGATGCGGATGCACTTTGCGACAGAGAATCCGTCCAGCTCGTCCAGAACGGTATCCGCCATGACCAGATCGTAGGTCTTCGCGGGATGCGCGATAAACTCTATCACCGCCGATTTGCCGTCGTTGCAGGAATCGACCTCAGCTCCCATCGCAGTGAGCATGTTCCGGATCACCTCGTGGCTGAGCTTATTTCCCTCGGCGAGCAGTATCCTCTTGCCGGAAAAGTCATATATCTCTTCGTAACGTCCCGAAAAAGGCCTAACCGTGCCCGAAACGAACGCGAAGCCCTCGGGTACGTAAACATCGTCCAGACTCTCCTCTCCGGGTCTGCTGTCGTAATCGAACTGCCTTCCGTAGCTGATCTCATTTATCGGCTTGTCATGGAATTCATATACCGGCAGCTCGAGCTCCCCTTCACCGGAAACAAGGCTCTTTAAAGCGCGGTTCATCGCAACCGATTCGCTCTCTATCATGGCAAAACGCTCCGCGGATGCCTCGGTATC
>JAGCSS010000310.1 GCA_017964055.1 Lachnospiraceae bacterium | reverse complement strand
CGGCTTTTTCCGCTGCCTCACCGATACTCTCTTCGGTACTCTCGATGACTTCATCCGCCGTCTCTTCGGTCTTATCGATGATGTCCTCGGAAACCTCACCGTTTTCCTTGTTAAACTCGTCCATTTTACTCCGTTCCGCGCACTGCGCATTATATTTCGTTTAAAGATGTCTTACCCACATTATCACGCAAATATGTTTTTTCTGTGAATATCAGTCGTAAGTTGCGGACTTTATCACATCGATCGTGGGCTTGTAGCGCAGCCATGCCTTCGCATAGATCTCGTCCTTCGAAACAAAACCCCATTCTCTCGAATCCTGGGAACCCGAGCGGTTGTCGCCCAGCACGAAGAAGCATCCGTCGGGCACGACCACGGTGCCTTCTTTTTCGGTAATGAATTCTCCGTTGATCTTTGTCTTCTGCCCGTTAACGTAAGGCTCGTTTAGCGCATCGGCCGAACCGTTCACGAATACCTTGCCGTCAGCGATCACGACGGTATCTCCGGGGCATCCGATCACGCGTTTTACATAGGTCTCTCTCTCATCACCGGGATAAGCGAAGAAAATGATGTCGCCGCGCGCAGGCTCCTTGAACAGATACGCGAGCCTGTTGCCGATAACGCGGTCTCCCACCTCGAGAGTGTGCACCATCGAACTCGAGATGACCTCAGTCTTGATGATCACAAAATGAGTGATGCAGAACGCGAGGATATAAGCCACGACAATGACCAGTATCCAGCTGAATATCTCACGCTTGACGTCAACCTTATTCTTTTTCTTCTCTTCCGCCGCGGAAATGGCGGCTTCATCGTCCAGAGCCGCCGCCCTTATCGCCTGCTCTATCTGAGCTTCGGCTCTTTTGGCTTTTGCCTCCTCCGAAATATTCTCTTCTTTTACGATCACTTCGGTATCCTTGTAATTATCGTCCACGGTTGTTCTCCCTTATATAATTCAAATGCTTCGGCCGCGTGTGCACTCCCAACTTTTTATTATAGCCCGGATCCGCTTATTTTTCAAGTTTATCCCACAAAGCCGGTCAGACATACCTGTGCCCGGCTGCCTGCATCCGCAAACTCTTCGTAAGCCCGTTTTGCGGCCGCCTCATCGTCAAACAGCCCGAATACCGTGGGGCCGCTGCCGCTCATCATGCTGCCTGCGGCGCCGAGCTCCTTCATCCTTGCCTTTATGTCCGCTATTTCCGGATGCATGGCGATCGAGACAGGCTCGAGCACATTTCCCATAGATGCGCACATCGCGCGCAGGTCTCCGGCCTTTATCGCGCGGATCAGACCGTCGATATCGGGATGATCGGGGCTCTCCTCTCTGTCATAAGCCGCATAGGCTTCCTTTGTCGAAATACCGAACGACGGCTTTACGAGCAGCACATGCGCCTTCGGCGCGGCGGGCAGGGGCGTCAGTTTTTCTCCTATACCCTCGGATATCGCGGTACCGCCCATCAGGCAGTACGGCACATCGGCTCCGAGCCGCACACCGTATGCTGCGAGCCGTTCGGGAGAAAGACCGAGTCCGTACAGGTCATTTGCGGCCTTAAGCGAAGCCGCGCAGTCACTGCTGCCTCCGGCCAGTCCCGCGGCCACAGGGATGCGTTTTGTGAGCTTAACATGCATGCCGTCGGAGATACCCTCTTCCCTGCGGAGCAGATCGACCGCCTTATAGATCAGGTTATCGGACGCCGCGCCCAGCTCCACATCCGAATCGATCGTTATCAGGCCGTCCTTTGTGCGGGTAAATTCCAGTTCGTCTGACAATCCCACTGTCTGCATGATCATCCTCACCAGATGATAGCCGTCCGCCCTCAGGCCCACTATATCCAGCCCGAGATTGATCTTTGCGTATGCTTTTGCGGTAAGCTCTGCCATGCGCTCCTCCTTTGTCGATCGCGTCATCCCGCGTACTTTGTCCGTCCGATGACCGTTTTACTCAGTTCCCGGCCCGCTCAGGAACACTCACTGTCGTACAAAAATCCCCCGGAGAGAAGTGTCCCCGGGGGCTGTGGAAATTGTCTTATCCTGTCTGTTTTATTTCCGGGAATCTCGTTGGATCCCATCCCGCATTATTTTACGCTGAGATAGAAATCCTCCGCGGGAAGCTTGCCTCCCACCGAAGCGGGATTCTGATCGAAGAGAACCTTAAGATATGCCTCAACGTTCTTCTTCATCTCATCGCCCGTGTAATTAACGATATTGCAGAAAGGAATGGCTTTCTTGGCTATGGCTGCCTTGAAGATGTCGTAGCTCTCGAGCAGAGCTGCCGTTCCTTCGATATCACTGTTTGCCGCATCGGCCGAAGCCTTAAACTCATCGATGAAAACCTTGACCGCATCGGGATAGCTCTCGGCAAATTCCTTATTTACAACGATGACGCCTGTTACGATCGCCGAATCCGCACCTGCGAGCGCGTTCCACTCGGTGTTGACATCGAGAGCGACCCTGGCTCTATCATTCTGTGTCGTAACCGCCGTAACATAGGGCTGGGGAAGCATCGCGATGACATTCTCGCCCTCGCCCGCGGCACTCATGAGAGCCGCAACTTCGGTTGCCTCCGACTTAAACTCTATGGTCACGTCATTGTCGGGATCGATGCCCGCCATCGTGAGCAGATATCTTAAAGTGTACTCGGGTGTAGCGCCCTTACCGGTCGAATAAATGGTCTTGCCCTTAAGGTCGGCTACCGAATTGATCTCGTTTCCGAGCTCGACGATGTAGAGCACGCCGAGATTGTTGATCGCAGCTACCTTAATGCCGCCTTCGGTCTTGTTGTAGAGGACCGAGGCAAGGTTTGCGGGAACCGCCGCGATCTTGATGTTGCCTTTGATCAGATCAGCCGTGATCTCATCAGCGGCGCCTGCGATCTGAAAGCTGTATTTAAGTCCTGCTTCGCCTTTGTCCGACTTGGACATCAGGTTTACCATTGCGATGGCTGTGGGTCCTTTGAGAACCGCGACCTTAACGTCCTCTTCGGGCAGTACGGGCTTCTTCGAGCAGCCGGCAAGCACTGCCGCAGCCAGGCTCAGCACAAGTAAAAGTGCAATGCATCTTTTCATTTGAAGTATCTCCTCTCTAAAAAGTCTCCCTGTCCGGGAAACCCTGTTTCGCGAGTACGATCGGGGCAGCTCCTCCGTCCGTCAGATCGATGAACAGATCAGCCGCATCCCTCCTTCGAGAGTGAAACCGCCAAAACCTGCAGGAAGTATGAAATGGTCGCCTTTGCGAATAACCTCACCGTCTGTTTCACCCGTGCGTGTGATACGGCCCTCTCCTCCGATCACCGAACAGATCAAAAACGGTTCGTCTTGAATATACGAGTCTTTGCCATCAATGTCAAGTCTGCGGACATTGTAGTATTTGCAGTGAACGAGCGGCGTACAGCTGCTGCCGCACCCCTCCGGCGCCGACATGGGCCTGCCTTTGTCCGAAGCCTCACTCCCCGTAAAAGGCACCTTTATCACGTCGATGCTCTGCCTGATATGCAATTGTCTGGGCTTGCCGTTCTGCAGCCTGCCGTAGTCGTAAACGCGGTAGGTAATGTCGCTGTTCTGCTGCGTCTCTAGGATCATCGTGCCGCCCTTTATCGCATGGAGCGTACCGGGATATATCTGGAAGAAATCTCCCTTATGCACCGGGATCTCGCGTATAAACTCGCCCCAGCGGCCGTTCTCTATCATGTCGGCCAGCTCTTCGCGCGTTTTCGCGTTATGTCCGATGACGATCGTGGTCCCGGGCTCGGCATCCAGCACGTACCAGCATTCGGTCTTGCCAAGCGACCCGTTCTCATGCGCCATCGCGTACGCATCGTCGGGATGCACCTGGATACTGAGGTCCTGCCGCGCGTCGATTATCTTGGTGAGCAGCGGGAAAACGGGCAGTCCGTCAGCCTCGATGCCCTCCGCGCGGAGCCGGTCTTTCAGGATCTGTCCCGCATTGCCGAAAACATCCTGACGGGTCTCCCACAGTTCGGAAAGCTTCATGCCGTCAAATTCTCCGCCTTCGATCTCGCAGTCTCCGTTTTTATGCGCGGAAACCGCCCAACATTCGCCGGTGTCGTCGCCCGGGATATCGTACCCGAACTCGCCTATCATCCTGCTGCCGCCCCATATCATCTGCTTGAATACGGACTTAAGTCTGATAATATCCATTTCCTGATCCTCTGATAATATACTTTTTACGCCGTAATAAACGAAACCAGATAGAACGGCACTTTGTCGTCCTTATGCGTCTCGATTATCCTGATCGTTACCGTATGTTTTTTCTTTTCAGGCTGTTTCTGTGAGATCGCAGCGAGCTTAGCCTCGGCTGCGGCCTCCGCCTTTGTGGGCTTGGCGAACTGCACGCGCCCTGTATCCGCCAGCGCGGTCTCGATGCGCTCTCCGTGGTACATCAGCGTGCCGATGTAGAGATGATCGCCCCAGTCCTGGTCGAAATTGCCGTCGAGGAGCACGGGATGCGCCGTATCGCCGTCGATTATCGCCTCCGCTACGGGAGTGGGACGGTGGATCGTCTTTCTGTACTGGAGCGCCAGCTCCGAGCCCGTAAACGTAAATGTGATCGAATCGCCCTTGTTCCATGCCTTCCAGCCGTGCTTGAACAGTTCATGCAGATCCTTTTTCTTTGAATAGTCGGGCTTGAAGCCTTTGCATTCTACAGCTTTAGAACGATACTGCGTCCGCTTGAGCTTTTCCATCGCGTTGACCGTCACGGGATCGATGGTGACTACGGGAGCCGCAGGCTTAGCCTTGCCTTCAACGTATTCCGCGCAGAGCTTTTCCAGATGATCGGTCACGAGCCCCGCCAGCACCGCGTGTCCCGCATCGTTCGGATGCAGTCCGTCGGGCGAAAGCTCCTCGCGCCTGATGCGTCCCGCTTCGATCTCGGGGCGCACCGCGTCCCTTACGCTGATGCAGGTGATATCGTAAGCCTCACCGATCTCATCGTGCTCGTCCTGCGAGTTGACTCCTGTATCGTAGAACAGGTTGTTCATGATGAGCAGCGCGGGACTGCCGGGGAGTCTGCGAAGGCGCCTGATAAGGCCCTCATAGGTCTCTTTAAACAGGGGATTGGCCGGGTCGTTTACGGAAAACTCGACCATGCAGAAATCGGGCTTATAAGGAGTCACATTCTCCGCCAGCCTCGTAATCCCGAACTGCGAGCTCGTGCCTCCGATACCCGCGTTCACATAGGTGAACTTTGCCTTCGGGAAACGCTGCACGAACCAGCTGTACACCAGATACGCATAGCAGGTCTCGGGCGTCGAGGAAAGCGAGCCCTGAGTGATGGAACCGCCGAGGAAACAAAGCGTCAGCTTCTCTCCCTTTTTCGCGCGTTTCATCAGTGAGACGAGCGCCTCGGGGCTGCCCTCGTACGCGATCGAGTGCCCGATCATTTTTGAAGTAAGATACTTTTTAGCCATTTTTGCTCCGTCACTTCCTCCTCAGATACTCCAGATTCTTCGTTATCAGCTCGCAGCGCTGCTTTACGCAGTCCGCCGAACGCAGCGGATCCTCGGGTGTATTGAAGACATAATCCACAAGTCTTTCTACGGTCGTAGTCGCAACATGCATCCTCGTGTCGCTCGATGCGTAGTAAATAAATACCTTTCCGTCGTCGTCAACGATCGCGCCGTTTGTAAACGTAACGTTCGAAACATCACCGACTCTCTCGCCTCCGCGAGGTCCGATGAGCAGTCCCGAAGGCTCCGCGATCACCTTTGCGGGATTGTCGAGGGCGGTCGCGAACGCGTAGATAACGTAGCGCAGGCCCGCAGCCGTGTTGCGCACGCCGGGCGCGATGTGTATCCAGCCTCTGTCGGTCTTTATCGGCACAGCACCCGCGCCGTTCTTTACCTCGGTAATGGTGTGGTACTTGCGGCGGCTCGTGATGATCTCCTCATCGATCACCGCATGCTCTATATCGTCGCACAGACCGAAGCCGATGCCTCCGCCCGAACCGGTGTCGATGAAGTCATCCATCGGCCTGGTGTAAAAAGCGTATTTGCCGTTTATGAACTCGGGATGGAGCACAACATTTCTCTGCTGGGGAGAATTGAGCGTTTTGAGGTTGTCGAGCCTCTCCCAGTGATCGAGATCCTTTGTGCGCACGATACCCGCCGCAGCAACTGCCGCGGAAAGATCGTTCGAAGAATCGTCATGCGACTCCGAGCAGAAAACGCCGTATATCCAGCCATCCTCATGCTGAGTCAGGCGCATGTCGTAAACATTGGTCTCCTCGGGACAGGTGTCGGGCAGAACAACGGGATAATCGCGGAACTTAAAGCCGTCCACACCGTTGTCCGATTCAGCCACCGCAAAGAAGCTCTTGCGGTCATTGCCCTCGACGCGCACCACGAGGCAGTATTTGCCGTTAAGCTTTATCGCGCCGGAATTCATCGTCGCATTGATGCCGAGACGCTCCTCAAAGAAAGGATTCGTCTGCGGATTGAGGTCGTAGCGCCAGAAAACGGGGATATTGTCGCGGGTGACCACAGGATTTACCCAGCGGTCGTATATGCCGTTATAAAATGTCGTATCGATGCTGTTTTTCCTGG
>JAGCSS010000309.1 GCA_017964055.1 Lachnospiraceae bacterium | reverse complement strand
GGTCTATCCTTCACAGCTCTCGGGCGGACAGAAGCAGCGTGTGGCGATAGCGCGCGCGCTGGCGACCAATCCCGGAATACTGCTCTGTGATGAGGCAACGAGCGCCCTGGACCCGCAGACGACCGAGTCGATCCTTAGCCTGTTAAAAGAGATAAATGAGAGATTCAACATCACGATCGTAGTGATCACGCATCAGATGTCGGTCGTAACAAGGATCTGCAACAATGTCGCGATCGTCGACAACGGAGTTCTGGTCGAAGAGGGTGATGTGGCGACTGTGTTCGCGAATCCGCAGACCGACGCCGCCAAAGAGCTGATCTTTGAGAAAAAGCAGGTTTATGCGCCTGTGGAGACTCTTGACGGGGAGAGAAAGATCAGGATCACCTTCAACGAGAATTCGGCTTATGAGCCCGTGATCGCGAACCTTATCCTGAAGCACGGTACGCCTGTCAATATCCTGAAGGCCGATACGCGCAATGTCGGAGGCAAAGCAAAAGGCGAGATGATACTCGGACTCCCCGAAGGCAGCAGGCTGCAGGAGGCCATGATAGAGAGCCTGAAGGCGAGCGGGCTGACCGTCAGTGAAGTGGATGGAGGGAATGTGTGATGTTTACCGATAAAGTGATAGAAATGATATTGGTCGGGATCAAGGATACCCTTTATATGACGCTGGTTTCGACCGTTTTCGGATATGTGCTCGGGCTGCCGCTCGGAGTCATCCTCAATGTCACGAGAAAGGACGGCTTAAAGCCCAACAGTGTGATCTACGGCACTATCGGATTTATCTGCAATATCATCAGGAGCATACCGTTTTTGATACTGCTGATATTGCTGATCCCGTTCACGCGGTTCCTCGTGGGACAGAGCTACGGCTCCACGGCGACAATCGTACCGCTCGTTATATGCGCGGCACCCTATATCGCAAGAGTTGTTGAATCTTCTTTGAACGAAGTGGACGCGGGCGTTATCGAGGCCGCAAAGGCCATGGGCGCGAGCAATTTCCAGATCATATTCAAGGTCCTGCTCGCTGAGGCCAGGGTTTCGCTGTTTACGGGAGCCACGATCACTACGGGACTGCTGCTCGGTTATTCTGCAATGTCGGGAACCGTCGGAGGAGGCGGACTCGGCGATATCGCGGTAAGATACGGTTATTACAGATGGCAGACTGATATCATGATAGTGACGGTTCTGCTGCTGATAATAATCTTCCAGATCATACAGCATCTGGGAACGAGGTTCTCGAGACGCATAGACCACAGAAAGAGATAAGGGATCCGATATGGATATAGAAGTCATAAAAAGATATCTGCCGCTTTTTTCAAAGGCGTTCCTGCTGACGATAAAGATAGGCTGGCTGGGTATCGCGCTCGCGTTCGCACTCGGTATCGTATGCGCGTTTACAATGTATTACAAACTGCCCGTGCTGTCAGCGATCGTAAGGTTCTACGTTGAGCTGTTCCGCAATACGCCGCTGCTCGTACAGCTGTTTTTCATTTACTACGGCCTCCCTTCGATAGGGATCAGGATATCCGCCGAACTGTGCGGAACCCTGGGCCTGGGACTGCTCGGCGGCAGCTATATGGCGGAGAGCATAAGGAGCGGACTTGAAGCGGTACCGGCCATACAGTCGGAGAGCGCGAAGTCGCTCGGCATGACGAAATGGCAGGCTTTCAGATATGTCATCGCGCCTCAGGCGTTCAACATCAGCGTGCCCGGACTCCTGGCCAATGTCATATTCCTGCTGAAGGAGACGAGCGTATTTTCGGCGATAAGCCTTATGGATCTGATGTTTACGGCAAAGGACCTGATCGGACTGCATTACAACACGACCGAGAGCCTTTTCCTGCTCGTGCTTTTTTACATCCTGATGCTGCTCCCGGTATCTTTCGCGGGGAGCCTGATCGAGAAAAAGGTACGTTTCGGAATGTATGGAGATTGACGTATGGGAATAGAGGTTATATTTAAGGGCAAAAATCTGGTGAGGCTGCTTGCCGGGCTCGGCGCCGCGATGAAGATAAGCCTGATCTCGGTGGCGATCAGCATCGTGCTGGGGATCGCTCTGGGCATGCTGATGACGCTCAAAAAGCCGGTGATCAACGCGATAACGCGCGTATATCTGGAGATCGTCAGGATCATGCCGCAGATGGTGCTGCTGTTCATCGTATTTTTCGGATTTACAAAGCTTACGGGCCTGAATCTGTCTGCCGAGGTTTCGGCGGTGATCGTTTTCTCGTTCTGGGGAACGGCCGAGATGGCTGACCTCGTCAGAGGGTGCATGATCAGCATCCCCGTGATACAATATGAGAGCAGCGCGGCGCTGGGACTCAGCAGGCTGCAGACATTTATATATGTGATCGTGCCGCAGATAGTCAGGCGGCTGCTCCCGCTCTCGATCAACCTCATCACGAGGATGATAAAGACCACGAGCCTGGTTATGATGATCGGCATCGTGGAGGTCCTGAAGGTCGGGCAGCAGATCATCGAGGCAAACAGGAAAACGGCGCCGAATGCGGCATTCGGAGTGTTCGCGGTCGTGTTTCTACTGTATTTTGCGGTATGCTGGCCGATCGGCAGGCTGTCAAAATATCTGGAAAAGAAATGGGAAAACTAGGGGTAGATTATGGAAGAGATACTTAAAGTCGAGCATCTGCATAAAAGCTTCGAAGACCTGACGGTACTCGAGGACGTGAGCCTCACCGTGAAAAAAGGTGAGGTCGTGGTCATCGTGGGCCCGTCGGGCTGCGGAAAGAGCACATTCCTGCGCTGCATAAACGGACTGGAGGACATACAGGACGGTAAAGTGGTCCTGGACGGACAGACCATCAATCCGCCTATGCAGAAGGGCGATACCTACAGACAGAGGATCGGGATGGTGTTCCAGAGCTATGAGCTGTTTCCGCATAAGACGATACTCGGGAACATCATGCTCGCGCCGTTAAAGGTCCAGAAACGCGACAAAGACGAGGTCCGTGCCGAGGCGGAGCAGCTGCTCGAAAAGGTGGGGCTTTCCTCGAAAAAGGACAGCTATCCGCGCCAGCTCTCGGGCGGCCAGAAGCAGCGCGTGGCGATCGTAAGAGCCCTTATCATACACCCCGAGATACTGCTGTTCGACGAGGTTACAGCGGCGCTCGATCCCGAAATGGTACGAGAGGTGCTCGACGTTATCTTAGAACTCGCAAAGCAGCAGAGGACGATGCTGATCGTTACCCATGAAATGGCTTTTGCGCGCGCGATAGCAGACAGGATCGTTTTCATGGACGGGGGTTCGATAATAGAGGAGTCCGAGCCTGAAAAGTTCTTTACAGAGCCGCGGACCGAGAGAGCGAAGAGATTTTTGAAAACATTTGAATATTAAAGGCGAAAGGGAAGAAATACTCCGACAACAATTAGGATCGGCTGTATCTCTCCCCTTCTTTTTTCTTAAGTGTAAAAGTTGAATATGTTAATCCTATGACAAAAATGGTAAACATTTATGACATTTTTGACCGATCGGCAAAAAGCATTGCTTTTGGGTCGGCAAAAGTTTAGAGTTATTCATATAAGCTTGAAATTCAACGGGAGGTAGGATTTATGGAGATTCTGGCAAAGCTGAACGGTGCTTTTATGTACCTGATCTGCGGCGCGATAATTCTGCTCGTTGCCGTGATCTGTGTCATTTTTGCGGTACGCGCTTACCGTGCGGGCAAAGCCATGGGGATCGATACCGGCAAGATGAAGCGCGTGATCACCGCGAGCGCGACTTTCTCGATATTGCCCGGCATCGGCATACTGCTTGGCGTTATCGCGCTTTCGGGAAGTCTGGGTACTCCCTGGCCGTGGCGGAGGCTTTCGGTCATCGGCGCGCTGCATTATGAGACACAGGTGGCCGAGGCGGCCGCAGAGGCTGTCGGAGGCGGCGGGCTTTCGGCCTCGACCATGACCGGAGAGGGCTTTACTACGATAGCGCTGCTGATGTGCTTCTGCATCATCTGGGGCATGGTGCTCATGATCTTTAACGGCAAATCCTATGTGACCCGACTGATGTCCGGCGGCTCGAAAAAGGATGCCGCGGCGCATAAGGCCGGTGAGGCGGACGCTAAAAGTGGCGGACCCGTGAAAAAGAAGAGCACCGCAGGTTTCGGGGATATCGCGATGACAGCGATGTTCATAGGTCTCGTTTCGGCATATATAGCCAGCTACGTCGGCACGATCGTTTCGTCAGAGGGAGTGTTCACGTTTAAGGGCAGCTGGCTCTCACTCGCCGTTTCGATCGTTGCGGCGCTTGCCATGGCCGCGTTCCTGTACATTAAGAATAAGACTAAGGCAGAATGGGTGGACAGTTTTTCGGTAGCGGGCAGCATGCTGATCGCGATGGCATCCGCGATACTGCTCGGCGGCCTGGTATAAGGCTCGATATGCGGCGAAACCTTGAACTGAGAATGAACATGTGCCCGGAGCGGGAGACCGCTGACAGGGCACGGATCGGAGACATATGGACAACATGATCAAAACCGAAGATATAAATACGAAAAACAATGCGTCTGCCTTCGAAAAGGACGCATATTACGGAAAATATATAGGCAATACTCACAGACTGGGCAGGATCATGACCGCCGTTGTGCTGGTACTGCTGCTTGCGGCGCCTTTTGCGGTCGGAATCTATCTTAATGCAATGCCCAACATCCCTGCGGCGGCCAAGGCATTTTTGGGAGTCGGAGTCGTCTATCTGGTAAGCGGTATCGTGGAATATCTGATCTACGTGCCGATGCTCGGCGCGGGCGGAAGTTATCTGGCCTTTATCACGGGCAACCTGATCAACATGAAGATACCGTGCGCGATCAACGCAAGAGATATAGTCGGCGTAAAGAGCGGCACTCCCGAGAATGAGATCATTGCGACACTTTCGATAGCTACGTCCTCGCTGGTCACCATACTGGTACTGGCTCTCGGAGTACT
>JAGCSS010000308.1 GCA_017964055.1 Lachnospiraceae bacterium | reverse complement strand
TGTACTCGCGGCTCGCGTTCTCCATGCCGTCGGTCGTGATGATAAAGAGCGTCTTTGCCGGACGGTCCTCCTCGCGGGCGTACTTGTGGACGTTCGAGATATGGTGTATCGCGCCTCCGATGGCATCGAGCAGGGCCGTGCAGCCCCTCACATAGTACTGTCGGTCCGTCATGGGCTCGATCTTTTTAACGGGCACCCTGTCGTAGAGCACCTCGGTGCGGTCGTCAAAAAGGATAGTGGAGATCAATGCCTCTCCCTCCTCCTTGCGCTGCTTCTCGATCATCGAGTTGAAACCTCCGATGGTATCACTCTCGAGTCCGCTCATAGAACCGCTCCTGTCCAGAATAAAAACAACCTCAGTCAGATCTTCACGCATAATTTTTTCCTCCTTATATGTGCACCGGAATGTCCGGTTTTCCTTTGATGGGCACATTATACTATGCGCAAAAAAAATACAGGTCGCCCGGCAGGCGACCCTGTAAATGATCATGAACGGCTGTGAAATATCCCGGTAAACCGGTCATTGTATGATGCACGGCAGGCCGTGCTCCTCGAGCTGAATGTCGAGCTCGAGCATGTCATATATCTCATTCTCGATGAAATACGAGAATATGATATCCGTCTTGTCGCAAGGCGAGAGCGCGTAGCCGGCTCTCGCCAGCAGGTCCTTCGATTCGTCGAGGTTCAGACCTGCACCGACGCACAGGCACAGCGCAGTCAGCTTCTGCGGATGATAGTCGGGATTGTTCTTGATCTTTGAGAAAACTTTTTTGTCAACGATCGCGCGGCGATAGACCTCCGCGTTCTCGAGTCCCTTTTCCTTTATCAGATACATCAGATACTGCGAAAATGTATCGGACAAATGCCGCATGCGCTCCTCGAGCTTGCTCTCGTGCTCCCCCTCGAAATCGCAGTAATCCGCCTCCTCCGCTTCGCTTACCGAGAAACACTGCGCGGCCTCAAATGCCTGCGGCACCTCTGTCTGCTTCTCTGCCCGCCGCTCCCGAGGCCTATCGGGCTCAGGTC
Organism: Lachnospiraceae bacterium; assembly: GCA_017964055.1. GTDB lineage: Bacteria > Bacillota > Clostridia > Lachnospirales > Lachnospiraceae > RUG11977. The sequence continues at coordinate 5,922 of JAGCSS010000308.1, read as the reverse complement.
TTGCCTTCGCCGCCTTCCTGTTTTCAAATACTCTGAAAAGAGCGTTTTTCCGTATACTGCCGACAAACCCGTCCGGCATTTCGTCAGCCGCAGGATGTCCGGCCGGCATACTTTCCTCTATCCGCTCCGACTCCGGCACCGGCTCCACGTAATTCCTGCCGATGTACTCCTCCAGGCCGGGGCAGAGCGCCCGTCCCGGCGAATCTTCCCGCTCATCCGGTACGACGAGGAATATGTCCATGTCATGCTCCGGCAGGAACGCGTTGATCTCATCGGCCGCGATGCGCAGGCTCTCCTCCTTTGTGCAGCCCGTGTCTCCATCGAAGACCAGCGGCAGCGATGCAGACCTGTGCCCCTGTGCGTATGCCTCGGTAAGACCTGTGCGGTAGCCTGCGCGGAGCCGCTCTTCTCCGGGCTCCGACGCTATGAGGCGCGGGCTCACGACAGTATCCGTATTCATTTTTGCGATATCGCTGCGAACTATCCTAAATGCCATGCCGCACCTCCCAAATGCCGTTACATCCCGGCAGCTATCAGGTCCAGTATCTCTATGTCTGCCGGCAGCCAGTTCACGCTGCGCAGCTCATCCTTTGTGAGCCATCCGGCCGCCTCGGCTTCTTTCAGCACCAGCTCTCCGCCCACTACCTCGGCCCAGAAACAGTCCATCGACAGATGGAACGCCGGGTAATCGTCCTCTAGCGTATGTATCAGGATGCCCCCGCGTATAACCGCCGTCAGTTCCTCGCGGATCTCGCGCACGAGCGCCTGCTCGGGAGTCTCGCCGGCCTCGAGCTTTCCGCCCGGGAACTCCCACCAGTCCTTGTATTCGCCGTATCCGCGCTGCGTCGCGAATATCACCGGCTCTCCGCTCTCATTTCGCGACCTGATCACGGCCGCCGCCACTCTGACAATTTTCATCATTTCTCCGTAAAAAGCATCGTATTTTCTTTAAAAAGAGCATAACTCAAATCGACCGCCCTGTAAATCGGCAACACATGCCCTCGTGAACAAAAAGTTGACAATGAAAATAAAAAGCGTATAATTCGTAAGGCGTCCGTTCTTTAAGTGACGCGCAATAATAGGAGGAATGTATGAAAACAAAAAGATTATTATCAATGCTGCTTATATGCACGCTGCTCGTGCTTTCACTGGCAGGCTGCAAGAAAAAAGATAAGGTAGTTGAGGATGAGACCCCTACCGCTACAGAGGCCCCCGCAACACCCACTCCCGTACCCGTTACGGTAAAGGAACTGATCGACAAGACCGGTGCGGAATTAAAGACCGTCTTCACAAAGACCGGCACCGAGGGCAACGAGACCTACTCCGCAAATATCCCCGACGGCAAGATCAAGGCTGACGGACAGGTTGCGATGAAGCTCAATCTCCTCGGACTCGCCAAGTTCGACATCAACATGAACCTCAGCGGAAACTTTGCTTCCAAGAGCAACCTCGGTGAGGGCGACGCTCACATCGAGATGTCCATGACTTCATCTTCGATGTTCTCCGATGAGAAGCAGACCGATACCGAGAACAGCAACGTAAAGTTCTACTTCGACAATACAAACGGCGAAGAGATCACCGTTTACTCCAACGAGGACGACAGCGTATGGACCAAGTCCACACAGTCTCTTCAGGACTTTGTTGAGCAGTACACCAAGATGCTCGAGAGCTACAACGTAGATGTCGAGAACCAGAAGACCGATGAGCTGTTCAAGAACAGCGACCAGTTCACCGCCGACAAGACCAAGCTCACCGAGACCGCAGACGGCTACAACGTTACCACCTCTTTCACATGGGAAGAGTTCTATAACGCATTCAAGGACGATCTGACCAAGGTTTCTTCCGAGGTTGCGGGCAGCGTGGCTTCCGCTCTCTCAGGCTCGATCAACGTTGATGAGGCGGTTAAGGGCCTCTACGAGAACGGCACCGGCAAGTTCACCACCACCGCTGATTTCGACAAGGAAAAGAATCTTAAAAACATTACTGTCAAGGTAGAGAACTTCAGTCTTTCCACCGAGATCAAGGAGGACGGCGAGGACGGACTTCCGCTCTCACTCAACATCGCCAACCTCGCTCTTACGATCGCCATCGACCGTGACGGCAGTATCAGCGTTACCATCCCCGAGGATGTAAGGACAAACGCGACAGAGGCCGCTAAGGGCGTTGAGGATGACAACGGCTGGGACATCACCAACCCCGACGACATCATCGGCGGTGACGATGACAACACTGACACAGGCCTTACAGGTGACGGCGGCGACCTGCCCGAGGAGATCACCTTCGTACAGGACGGCGTTTACTACCTGCTCGTAGGCGGGCAGACCGTTTCGCTTCCTTTCCCCGCAGAGTGGAAGCCCGAGGCAATGGATCCCTATATCTTTGTAGAGCCCGATGAGAATCTGCAGGCTTCCTATACCGATTCTTCCGTTTCAATCCTGGAAAACGGAATCTCGGATGACCTCAGGAGCTTCGTACAGTTCTATGAGGAGGAATATGCCGCTACGGACTTCACCGTTACATTTAACGGCATGACCCAGCCCTCTTACGTATTAGTGATAGATGACGAAGACACCCCCTACAAATATGTGATCTTACTCCAGTACGTTCCCGGCGCTGCGAACTACCTCATGGTAGAGATCGCTGACTGGACACAGGCAGCAGATCCCATGGATCTGATCCAGAAGTTCGGCATCTCGTTCTAAGCCGATAATAAATTACAAAATAACCCGGAATGCATATTTTTGCGTTCCGGGTATTTTTATATCATTAGCTTTCGCTTTCGTGTATATGCAACACCTTATCGTATTATAGTTTTATAAAACTCATGTTTTGCGTTGCTTTATTTCTCATGTCGTGCTATAATGTTTAAGTTCCATTATAATTACTGCTACTATACGCAGCAGGCTGCACGGAGGGCTTATGTATCAATTTCCCGAAGATTTAAGAAAGGCTTACGAAAGCAGTCCCGTGTCTTTCGTATACTATCAGAATATAGACGACAAGCCCGTTCCGGTCCTCGCATCCGACGGTTTTTGCCTCTCGGTCGGCGTCAGCAGGGATCAGGTCCTTGGCTGGCTGCAGGTGGCTATGTTTGAGCGCATGCATCCCGATGATGTCGGCGTTGTCTCAAAAGCCAGCGATGATTTCCTGCATAAACGCGGCCCTTACGATATCGTATTCCGCTGTCATATCGATCCTTCAGACGGCACTCCCGGCGCATCAGCGGCCGCTGCGACGGATATAATGGTACACGGTCTCGGCAGATGGCAGACCATGCCCGACGGGACCGAGCTCGCGGTCATCACATATGCGAATCTGGCCACCACGCGCGAGCTTACCAAAGACAAAATGAAGGAGTACGCTTTCTCCCGCAATGACCGCTTTTACAAGGATCCGGTGACCACCATCTCCAACCTCAACTACCTGCATGAGTTCGGTCCCGAAAGAATAAAGGCCATCCGCGCGAGCGGACGGACCCCTTACATGGTATATTCGGATATCATAGCCATGCGCTCCTACAACAACCAGTACGGCGTTAAAGAGGGCGACAAACTGCTGACATTGGCAGCAAAGACTCTCAAGCAGAATCTGCCAAAGTCTCTGGTCACCAGAGCGATGGACGATCATTTCATCATTATCGCGGATTCACCGAGCGATGACGCGCTTACCGAAACCCTGCGCAAGATCGACACATATTTCAGGCAGCATGCCTTCGGCAATACTTCAGGCCTGCGTTTCGGCGTCTGTCCCGTCACCGAGGACGTGGAGCCCCCCGAGGCCATAGACCATGCCAAGCATGCGCTCAAACAGATAGAAAACGACCTGAACCGTGAAGTATCCTTCTACTCACAGGAGGCCGCCGATGCGTATCTGCAGAGCAGATATATCATAGAGAATTTCGAAAATGCGCTGGAGCACGGCTGGATCAAGGTTTTCTACCATCCGCTCGTGCGCGTGGAGAACCGCAAAATAGCGGCATTCGAGGGACTGGCCAGATGGCAGGACCCGTGGCGCGGCATGATCTCTCCCGCCGCGTTCATCCCCGTGCTGTCCAAGTACCATCTGCTGTACAAACTCGATCTGTACATGTTCGAACAGATATGCAAAGAAATAAAGATAAGGCTCGACAACGGACTCGACGTCATCCCCGTCTCGGTCAATTTCTCCAGACAGGACTTTGACCATGCCGATATCGTCGGAGAGATGAACCGCATCTACGATAAATACGAGATCGCGAAATACGGCGCCAAGAGCAACTTTATCGTAGAGATCACCGAGCAGGATCTCGCCGCCGAGGAAGACAGGTTCCGGGAGCAGCTGAAACGCCTGCGCGAGAGCGGATACCTCATCTGGCTCGACGATTTCTGCAGCGGATATTCGTCCATCAACATGTTCAACCGCTTCGAGTTCGATCTGGTCAAATTCGATCTGGAGCTGCTAAAGCACCTCGACGACCATAACGGCGTAAACCGCACGATACTGAAGGCTCTCGTAAAAATGGTACGCGACCTGAAGATCCACCCCTTGATCGAAGGCGTAGAGACCGAGGAACAGCTGGAATTCGTAAAGGAGATCGGCTGCGAACTGGCGCAGGGATACTATTTCAGCCAGCCCCAGCCGCTCGATCTGATCATCGACCGCAAGAAAAAAGGCGACATCAAACGCGAATGCGAAACGCCCGATGAGCGCGAGGCTCAGGACAAAAAACTCTTCAACAACTAAACATGGAATCGCCTCTGCAGCTCGGCTTTTACGGCCTTGCCGCGGAATATCACCGCTCCCGCGAACAGTATGATGCTGATCATCAGACATACCGCCCACGCGAGGGGCATCGAGTCCATGACTATAAACAGGATCACGCCAGGCACCACGCCCAGGAACAGTCCCGAGAGCAGGTAAGCCATGTTGTTTCCGTGCTTGTCAATGAGCGCCAGCACGAAATTGGCTATGATGGTGGCCGCGAGTACACTCGGCACCACCAGTTCAAACGTGACCTGCATCAGCCCGAAGAAATATGACGTAACGCACCATGCGGCTACCGTGATCAGTACCAGCACCGATACTTTGCCGGCAGAGCCCGTTCCGGGCTTAAACTGGCGCACGATGCCGAATTCGATCGCAACGAGCCACATGGCCAGCAGCAGACTCCAGTGGAGGTTCGGATATCCGGGGAGCCTTAAGCCCACCGTAAAATCAAGTCCCAGTCCGACTATAAGCGCCGCCCATACGAGCAGTAACTGAAGCTTGTACAGGAACGAGCGCTTTTTCTGCGTCTTAAGCTGAGGATAGCAGGCATCCTGCTCCTCTTCCGTCCCCATCAGTTTGCTCTGGCACAGCGGGCATTTATAGAGGTCTCCCGCTATATCGACCTTGCAGTAAGGACAGCGTCTCATTTGATCACCTCCGTTGCGCTCACCGTGATATCCACTCCGGACTCGGAGAGGTATCTCACGAAATTCTTAACAACGCCGGTATTGATATAGGCTGAGGAAACGCCGAAAGTCAGCCTGTCCCCGTAGCCGAACATCGTGGAAAAGATCGTGTTCGTGCTGCAGAAACCGCTGTAGTTTTCTATCATGCCCCCGACTTCTGCCGGAGGTTTCTGTACGCCCATGTTGGAAAATGTCATGGACACCTTTTTATTCGCCTTTTTGGTGAAGAATCTCACGACCCACTGCTTGATGAACAGCGGCACTACCCTGACCGGAGCGACATACTCCATGGTCTCGAAGTTGTCCATCTGTTTAGTCATGTTCTCCTTGGAGAGGAGGTTTTTCAGCTCCGCGTCAAACTCCGCTGCCAGTTCCTCAAGCGTGATGTCACTGTCAAAGACATGCGTTATGTTAACGCTGTTAAAGAAATTCCTCGCAGTCTTCGAGGGATAGTAATTGCGAAGGTTTACCGGGAGCGAGAGCGTCACGG
>JAGCSS010000307.1 GCA_017964055.1 Lachnospiraceae bacterium | reverse complement strand
CCGAAATTTCACGAAAACTAAAGATGAACTCGGTACCCTTTCCGGGTTCACTCTCGACCTTTATCTCGCCGTCATGCTTCAGGGCAATGTTCTTCGCGATGGCCAGTCCGAGACCGGAGCCCTTCGCGTTCATCCTGAGCTTTGACTTGTAGAACTTATCGAAAATGAAAGGAAGCTCTTCCTTCGAAATGCCGACGCCCTCGTCCCTGATGCTGGCCGTCATCGGCGCGCCGTCCTCACCGGACTTAAGCGTAACGTATATCCTGGAATTCTCTCCCGAGAATTTAATTGCATTGTCAAAGATGACCATGAACATCTGCCTCAGGCGGTCGTAATCGCCCATCATCATGTACACGTCTTTGTCCCTGTTCATGACGATCTCGATATTCTTTTCCTGGCTGATCGCGGACGCGCTGCGGACAAGCTCGTCAAAGATATGCACGAGATTGACAGGTTCCTTTTCAACCTTGAAATTCGGGTTCTGCATCTTCGAAAGTGTCAGCAGATCGGCTACCAGACGCTCCATCGACTTGCATTCCCTGAGGATCTTCTCATGGTATTCGTCAACCTGCTTCTGCTCTGTAACGACTCCGTCGGCCAGGCACTCTGTGGTGGCTCTTACCACTGCAATTGGCGTCCTCAGCTCATGCGAGACATTCGCGAAGAAATCCATACGCATCTGTTCAAGATTCTTGCGCTCTACCTCATTCTCCTTCAGTCGGTCCGAAAGCTTATCGATACTTCGGGCCATGTCACCGATCTCATCGTTCCTGTTGATGCCGGTCTTGCATTCATAATTGCCCTCGGTCATCTCGCGGGCCATTACCTGCATGTTCTTTATCGGATCGGTGATCAGTTTCGCCATCCATGTCGCGATCAGAGCCGACAGCACAAGCGCGAGCAGGGAACTGAAGAGGATCATCGAGATACTCCTGCTGATGGTTTCGTCCATCTCCTTCATGGAACGGATCATGAGGATCGCGCCGCAGACCTCACGGCCCTCTCCGAGGATAGGGACAGAGGCGACCATCGCTGTAGATTTATGTATCTCGCTGTAAAATGTATCGATGTCGGACTTGCCGTCAAAGGCCTCGTCAAGCATGCGCCTGAAATTCCCCTGTTCGCCTATCGCCTGCGGGGTCGAGCTCTCAAAACGCTTGTCCATCGGGACAGAGGCATTCGGATTCGAAAAGCTCCAGACCTCGGCGTCCTCAAATTCGGCAAAGGACGAGAAATAATCAAGATATTCTTCGGTGTCTCCGTCCAGCACGAAATTCCTGAACCTGACGGCTACATTCTCCGCGACTCTCGCGAGTGCCTGACGGTTGTAGTCCTCGGTGGTGGATCGGTAGATACTGATGAATATGGTACCGAGGAGCACGGCAAAAATGAGTATCAGGACCGAAAATGCCCCGAATACCCGGAAGAATATGGTATTGAAACGACGTTTGATCTTCTTCAGCACGCTTATTCTACCTCGAATTTATAACCTACTCCCCAGATCGTCGTGATCTTCCAGCCGGGATGCTCCACGGCGTCGATCTTTGCGCGAAGGCGCTTGATATGCGAATCCACGGTCCTGCTGTCTCCGTAGTAGTCATAGCCCCAGAGACTGTCGAGCAGGTTGTCGCGGGTAAATACCTTGTTGGGGTTCTTGGCAAGTGTCCACATGGTCTCGATCTCTTTTTTGGTGAGATTGATCTTTTCCTTGCCTATATAGAGCGAATACTCATCAAGATTGATCGTCAGGTCCTTGATCACGAGCTTGTTGTCGGATGCGCCCGCGTTCTCGGCCATGTTCATGCGCCTCATGACCGCGCGTACCCTGGCCATGACCTCACTGGGACTGAAAGGCTTGACGATGTAATCGTCCGCGCCGATGTCGAGACCCATGATGCGCTCAAAATCCTCGCCTCTGGCAGTGATCATGATGACCGGCACGTTCGAGCAGGCGCGTATCTTGCGGAGCACCTCGTAGCCGTCCTCTCTGGGCATCATGACATCGAGCAGGACACATGAGGGATTGTACTCCCTGAACCGCTCCATCGCCTCGATGCCGTCGCCCGCGATAACGGGATCGTGACCCTCTTTTTTGATATATACGGAAAGAACGTCGGTAATATCGGTATTGTCGTCAGCAACAAGAATATATGCCATCTGCTTCGATCCTTTCTGTAGTGTATTTAAAAAACAGGTTTCATTAAAGAACGAATGCCCCGGATATAATTCCGAGGCATTCTGCTAAGTTACTTCTCATTCAGACACTAAGTCGCTTCCGCCGGTAGTCGGTGCGTCTTTGCTCTCTGTCTCCGCAGCAGCGGGAGTAGGAGTAGCGGTAGGCTCAGGCTCGGTCTCATCGGACTCGCCCGGCTCAGGCTCCTCTTCGTCCTGGTTCAGGAGATCTTCAAGTGAAGCGCCCTGACGATACTTCTGGTAATTCTCCTCGTTGAGGACAGTTACCTCGCAGATATCATATGTTCCGTTCAGGAGAAGGGCATAGACCTCAGTCACACCCTCTGAAGCCGCGCGAACACGACCCGCTGACGACACCTTCGCAACTTCGGCTTCAGTTGAATAAAACTTTGCCTCCTCGACGGTGTTAAGCGGATAGATAACTGTTCTGAGCAGCTTACTCCTGCCGACCTGAAGAACGATCGACGTCTTGGTGAGTTTAATACTTACAGCTGCGGGTCCTATAAGAACCTCGCATCGCAAGGTGGCTATAACGGAGCGGCCGTCCCTGACAGTGGCGGTGATAACTGCGTTGCCGCACTGAACGCCGGTTACGCGACCGGTGCCCGAAACAGCGGCGATCGCAGGGTTCGAAGAACGATAAGTAACCGTCTGGTCCTCTGTCAGATTATAGACCCTGAGTCTGTAGGTCTCGTTCAATACGATCGAAACCGAACTGACGTTAAGCTTGGGGTCGTTCTGGTCCGCCGAAACCGGCGCTACCTTGCTTAGCATGGCTATACATAACCCGAAGAAGAGTATTAAACCAACCCGTCTGAAAAACCTCGCGTTGATCATGGTAATATCCTCCGGTAGAAAATCCATGCGTCACATCCTGGATACATCTTACCGTACGACTATGTCACAAAAGTGGCATAATAAGGGTATTACCGTAACACTTTTAATTCTCGGAAGAACTTTCCTTATTGGGCTTCTCAACCTCTACGACAGCTGTTTTCTTCATGGGGATACGGCAGTTTTTGTTATTGCCGAACTCCACAACGATAACTTCATCCATAACGTCGATGACTACGCCGTAGAAGCCGCCTGTGGTAAGAACGCTGTCGCCTACCTCAAGCGACGAGATCAGTGCGTCCATCTGCTTCTGCTGCTTTTTCTGAGGGCGGATCGCCATAAAGTAAAAGAGCAGACCGATGATCACAACGTAGCCCACAAGCATCCAGATGGACGAACCTGCCGAAGGTGCCTGTGCTTCAAGAAATGTTGTCATTATTTCATCCTCCTATTTCAATACGGCCGGAAAGCCGTATTATTTCATATCTGTCCTGACTGTGTCAGTCCTGCTCGCCGGCCTCGAATCCGGCCAGTTTTTCCTTTTTAAAGGAAGAGTACCTCTTCTCTTCGATGGCGGTCCTGATCTCCTCCATCAGATGGTTGTAGAAGTACAGATTATGAGTGACCATCAGCCTGAGTCCGAGCATCTCGCCTGCTTTGAGCAGATGCCTGATGTAAGCCCTGGTGTAATTCCTGCACGCGGGGCAGCCGCATCCGGGTTCGATCGGCCTCGGGTCTGTCTCATATTTGGCATTCAGAAGATTGATCTTTCCGAATGAAGTGTACGCATGTCCGTGTCTGCCGTTGCGCGCCGGATATACGCAGTCGAAGAAGTCGACTCCGCGCTCTACGGCCTCGAGAATGTTGGCCGGTGTGCCGACGCCCATCAGATAGACGGGTTTCTCGAGAGGCAGATAAGGTGTGACCGCCTCGATGATGCGGTACATGTCCTCGTGGCTCTCTCCCACTGCCAGGCCGCCGATGGCGTAGCCCGGAAGATCGAGCTCGGAGATCCTTTTCGCATGCTCGATGCGGATATCCTCAAAAATACCGCCCTGATTGATGCCAAAGAGCATCTGGTCGGGATTGACCGTGCCCTCAGTCCTGTTCAGCTCATCCAGTTTTGCCTTGCAGCGCATCAGCCATCTGGTCGTTCTGTCGACACTCGGCTGGATATATGCGCGTTCCGCCACGCTCGAAGGGCACTCATCAAAGGCCATGGCGATCGTGGAGCCCAGATTCGACTGGATCTGCATGCTCTCCTCGGGTCCCATGAAAATACGGCGTCCGTCAATGTGTGAGTTGAAGTAAACGCCTTCTTCTTTGATCTTGCGCAGTCCCGCGAGCGAAAAAACCTGGAATCCGCCGGAATCGGTAAGGATCGGACGGTCCCAGTTCATGAACTTATGAAGTCCGCCCATCTTTTTGACGATCTCGTCGCCGGGCCTGACATGCAGATGATAGGTATTCGACAGCTCCACCTGCGTTCCTATCTCCTTAAGGTCCATCGTGGAGACAGCGCCCTTTATCGCGCCGACAGTGCCGACGTTCATAAAAACCGGGGTCTGGATCACTCCGTGGACCGTATGAAATTCGCCTCGTTTGGCATTGCCGTCACGGCAGATCAGTCTATACATATACACCCGCGCTCCGCATCAGTTTGACCGTTTTTGAACAGATACACCCATTTGCGTATCATGAACAGTATACACGCAAAAGTAAAAATCCGCAACATAAATGTGAGCGCGGACTGTTGCCGTGCATAAGTCCGGCCACAGGTCGGCCAGGGAGTCAGTCTGTCTGAGAAACGGGATATTGCCAATCATTACGGAATAAAATATATTAAGAGTATAAGAAAAAAGGAGGAGGCAGGATCGCGCGTGACAGCCGCTGTGCGGAGCGTGCGGGATAAATGTATATGAATATTGTGTTTTTGGAAGCTAATACGCTGGGTGACGATGTGGATCTTGGGATGTTTGAGAAACTGGGAACGGTGAAGACGTATCCTCTCAGCGACCCGGAAAAGAATGCCGAAAGGTGCATGGACGCGGATGTGGTCGTGCTGAATAAAATACCCGTCAATGCCTCACTGCTGGACGGAAACGACCGCACAAAGCTGGTATGCATCACGGCCACAGGCACAAATATCGTTGATTTCCCGTATGTGAACGGACGCGGGATCGCGATCGCCAATGTCAAGGGCTATTCGACCGAATCGGTTGTGCAGCATACTTTCGCGCTGGCCTTCTTCCTGTGGGAGAGGATGCACTACTACGACACCTTCGTAAAGAGCGGCGACTATGCAAGGAGCGATGTATTCAGCCATTTTACCGAGAAATTCCATGAGCTGGCTGGACATACCTGGGGCATCATCGGACTCGGGACGATAGGAAAGCGCGTTGCCGAGATAGCGAAGTGTTTCGGCTGCAAAGTGATCTATTATTCCACGAGCGGAAAGCATGACGAGCCCGGTTTTGAAAGAGTCAGTCTCGATACCATGATGCGCGAGGCAGATGTCATCAGCGTTCACGCTCCCCTGAACGACGCAACGAAGGGGCTGGTCGGTGCGCGCGAGCTCTCTCTTATGAAAAAGAGCGCGATCATACTTAATCTCGGAAGAGGCGGGATCATAGACGAGGCTGCTCTCGCAGACGCGATAGAGGCAGGCACGATAGCAGGCGCCGGCACGGATGTACTGACTAAAGAGCCGATCGCCGCGGACAATCCGCTGATGCGCATAAAGGACAGCGGAAAGCTCGTCATCACGCCGCACATCGCATGGGCCTCGGTGGAGGCAAGGATCAGGTGCGCAGAGGAAGTGTATCTGAATATAGAGGCGTGGATGAAAGGGGAAGAGAGGAATATTTGCAGGTAAGAAAAAAGTGCGTTGAAGCATCGTGACTTTTTCTTGATCAAATGAAAGGTGGGGTCTCAACACCTGTTGGTGCTGAGACCCCACTCGCAGGGGCAGTAGGATTCGAACCCACGACCCGCGGTTTTGGAGACCGATATTCTACCAGCTGAACTATACCCCTGTATGTCTCGCGTTTTTCACGCGCGAACATTATATTACTATAGCATTTTTAAAAAGTCAACTTTTTTCTGCCACAAAACTAGTCCTTTTTCGTGATTGTTTTTTTACCCCCCAAAACATATAATAACATACAGTACCGCAGTCCGCCCCGCGGCCACTGATGATATATGCGCGGCCGGACTGGAGTAGGCGGTTTTTCCGCAGTCTAATAAGGAGGAAGTAGTATGAAAAGAATTTACAAGTTTCTGGCGATCCTCATCGCCACGATGCTCGTAGCCGGCGTACTTCCCGAAGCAACTGTCAAAGCTGCTGAAGAAGTATCCCTTCGAGCACCCAGTAAAGCCATTTTTGTCGGCGGCTGCACAGGCACCAAGGCTTCCGGTAAAAAGGCCAGCTACAAGTCATACCTGAAGGTTACCAGCCTTCTTACCGGCTATGACAAAAACACCATGAAGATCAAGCTTACTTCCAGCGACAAAACTATCGCTGCAGTCAGCAATTCCACCTATAAGGTTAAGGCAAAGGGCCCCGGCACAGCCACCATCACGGTCAAAGTTTATAAGGGTACCGCCACGGCCAAGAACCTTATCCTGAATTCAAACTTCACCGTTACCGTTAAAAAGAACGCATCCGATTCAGATCTGACCTACAAGGGCATCACGAACGGCGCAACTTATACAGAAGGTGAAACAGTGACCGTTACCCTTCCCAAGGGTACCGATACCGACAAGCGCCGTCTTACCGCAGTTTCTTCAAACGTTACGGTTAAGTCCGCCGGAACCAACAAATGGAAGGTTACCTTCGACAAGGCAGGTTCTTTCGAGCTGCTTGCGGAGACCTATATGAGCTCTTCCTACAAGGGCGCTACCGCTTCCAAGACCATCAAGGGCACGGTTGAGTCCGAGGATAAGCCCCTCGTTATCGGCGTTGAGCAGAAGTCACTCAAGTCCTTCGTGATCACAGGCCTCCAGGAAGAGATCGAGAAGGCTGACATCAAGTTCTACACCATCATCGGCAAGGATATCAAGTCCGGCATGGACGCATATATCAACGAAGTTAAGTACGACGCAAAGACCGGCGAAGCTACCGTTACCACCTATACGGACAGCGATCTGACCGGCGGCACCGTATACTACGTTGAGGTTGACGGCTCCACAGCGAGCTTCACCGCTGCCAAGGCTGAACTCGCCGACGTTAAGAAGATGGAGCTTGCGACCACCGAAGTTAAGGTTGGCACTTCCGCTCCTCTTGAGTTCAAGTATTACAACAAGGACGGCATCGATATCACGGGCAAGGTTAAGACACTCGTTAACACTTCGAACCTGACTGTAGAGATCGTTCCTTCCGTTGACTACGCTTACGTCGTAGGCCAGGATATCACCGTTACCACCGCCGATCAGACCGTAGCTATCAAGGCTACTCTGACCACCGGATATGATGCCAACACATATGCTCCTGTATATGTATACGGCACCGGCGCTGTTAAGTCCTACAAGGATTCGATCACCAACAGCGGAAATCTCTATGCGGTCGTTCCCGATGACAGCATTTACATGACCAAGAAGGACGCCCAGTCCGCTCTTACCGTTAAGATCGGCGATTCCAGCACCCTCGAGGCACTG
>JAGCSS010000306.1 GCA_017964055.1 Lachnospiraceae bacterium | reverse complement strand
CATCGATACCGACATAAAGGGACTTGAGGCACAGATCGAAGCGATCCGCGAACAGATCGGCCGCTATTTTGAGGCACTGACAGCGGAGATCGGCATAGACGAAGCACAGGCGGCACCCGCCGCTGATCTGGCGGAGCGCACATTTACGGCGATAAGCGATGTTGCTGCCGCACCCGTCACCCTCTACGGGATGACGTACAGCATCCGTCAGACCGTTACGCTCGCACAGCTCTCGGAAACGGCAGGGAGCCTCACGGTACAGACCGGCGAAGCTGAGCTTACGGTGCAGCGCACGCAGAGCTCGTTTACCGCATCACTCAGATACGAAGAGAGCTCGACGCAGGTCAGGACAGACCTCGGCGATTCCATGATAAAGGCATTCCGGAATGTCGATTCGCTGCTTGAGGGCGAAAACCTCGAGCTGACCGAGGCAAACCGCAGGGCGGTCAGGATACTCGGCAGGAACTCGATGGAGATTACCCGCGAGAATATCGAGAACATCAAATATTACGACGCAAAGGTCAACCGGATGATCGAAGGCCTGAAGCCCGCGATGGTAATGTCGATGATCAAACGCGGCATGAATCCCCTCGAGATGGACATTGACGCGATCAACGACATGATAGCCGGGATCGAGGCTGAAGAAGGTGTTTCCGAGGAGGAGCGCTTCAGCAGTTTCCTCGTAAGACTTGAAGAGAACAATGAGATCACGGAGCAGGCCAGAGCCGCATACATCGGCATCTACAGGCTCCTCTACCAGATAGAGAAATCAGACGGCGCCGCGATAGGAGCGGCGGTCAATTCGGGAAAGACGCTCACATTAAAGAACCTGCTGACGGAAGCCAGAACGCGTCGCTCGGGCGTGGACGCCAAGGTGGACGACGATACGCCTCTTGCTGAATCGGTATTTACGAATTCGATCACCGACCAGATACTCGACGGATTCTCAGGCAGGACAGCCGAGGCGGTAAGATACAATCTCGCGCTCGCAAAAGAGGCGGCGGAGGTTACTTCTCCCGAGGCCTGGAGTGAAGCGGTTGACGCGGATGCTCCGGAGAATATGTCTCTTGAGATGCTCGCGGAAAAGTTTGCGGCGGAAAAATCCACTGTTTCCGATTCGGATGCGGCACAGGCCGCCGCCAACATCAGGAGCGTGATGAGCCAGGCATCGGGCTCGAAGAGGTTCCTCGCGGCGATCGGAGTCGATGACAGCGTAAACAATATTGAGACTCTCGAAAACGAAGGCGAAGACCTGACACTCGGGTTCGGATCGGCCGAAGAACTCACCGATGCGATCACCGATCCCGAAGGCATGAGCGCGATGTTCGCGGAACGTGCGGCAGCGGCCGAGGCCGAAGTTGAAGGCGAGTTCTTAGGCAGCATCGCGATAATCTCGAGAGGACGCGAGCTGGACGAGACACTGAAGAAATACGGACTCCTCGGAGACCTCGCAAAGAAGGAGCATTACAGGATGAGCACTGCGGGAGACTCTCCCGCAAGGATCAACCTGACCGTGATACACAGCACGGAGGGCGCAGGAACGATAAGTCTTGAGGTAAGCACTGTAAGCTACAGGGTTCACGCGGATCTGAGCCTTACCGTTTACGAAAGGGACGTTGAGGCACCGGAAGCGCCCGAGGGCAGGATCGACGGCAGGATATCCTGTGACAGCAGCGGAGAGCTCGACGCGATCGCCACACCATTAAGCTCATTCCTCACCGCGATGCGGGAGGCGGGCTTTGAGACAGGCGATATCGGGACCGGCATCGACAGGATCAGCCCGGACAGTTATCTTTCAAGGCTCGGAGAGCTCAAACGCAGAGCCGCGGCAGTCACGGCACAGGTCGAGAACGAAAGGAAAAAGCCCGCGACACTGCAGCTTTACAATATAGCAAGATCGTTTATTTCAAATTTCATCTGATCAAAGGAAGGAAAAACACATGAGGATCAATCATAACATTTCAGCAATGCAGACGAACACACAGCTCCGTAAGACCGGAAAGTCCCTCGACAAGAGCCTTGAGCGCTTATCGAGCGGCTACAAGATCAACAGGGCATCGGACGATGCTGCCGGCATGGCGATCTCCCGTAAGATGAAGACGCAGATAGAGGGTCTTGAGCGCGCATCGCAGAACGGCTCCGACGGCATCTCGGTCATCCAGACCGCAGAGGGCGCATTAAATGAAGTTACCGCGATGCTCCAGCGTATGAGACAGCTGGCTGTTCAGGCAGCGAACGGAACCAACACCACCGAGGACAGAAGCGCGATCCAGCAGGAGATCAACCAGCTCCAGGCCGAGATCCAGAGAATCTCGACTACCACCGAGTTCAATACAAAGACACTGCTCGACGGCAACCTCGACAAGAATTCCTATACCAACAACACCTACGTTAACCTGATCTACTCTTCGGATACCGTAGAGAGCATCGATTACGCGATGAACATTACCGTGGATCCGAGACAGGCAGTTGTAGTCGGCGGCGTTCCCACCTTCGACGAGATAGGCGAAGATGAGGCCGGGTCGATCACGATCAACGGATATACACTGTATTTTACCGAGGGCATGACGCTCGAGACCTGCTATGCGGGCATCAGAAATCTCTGTGACCAGATGAACATCAGGGCATTCTTCGGCGACGGTCCCGACAGCGACGGCCCCATCGAGACCGCGGGCTATACAGAGACCGGCATCGGCGAAGGCAATCTGATCCTTATGTCGAACGGCTACGGCTCGACACAGAAGGTCAGCGTTCAGTGCAATAACGAGGCGCTTGCCGATCTGTTCGGCCTCAGCACCGAGACCGTGACCGCATACGGCGTTGACGCGCAGGTTGAGCTCGGCGACGGCTTCGGCACGACCGCGACCGCATCGGCTGTCGGCGATATCGTTTATGTCAAGGACAACAACAATTTCGAGATGAGATTCCAGATCACTCCCGGAGCGAGCCAGACCATGTTCACCGATGCGGCGGGCGACGCGAGCGAAGAGGCTTCATACGCCGAGGGCGAGGTGCTCGAATCCCTGACCACATTGCTCGAGGCGGGCCCGATGTACCTGCAGGTAGGCGCGAACGAGCATCAGGACATGGAAGTTAAGATCCCGAGAGTCGATCCCGTAACGCTCGGCATCGCGAATATCAATGTCTGCACCGAGGAAGGCGCTCAGCGCGCGATCACTCTTTACGACAATGCAGTTAATGAAGTTTCGGCGATCAGGGCAAAGCTCGGCGCGTACCAGAACCGACTTGAGCATACGATCAACAACTTAGAGACGACCGATCTTAACATGACCGAGTCGATGTCCCGTATCGAGGACGTTGACATGGCCGAGGAAATGACCAACTACACGCAGCAGAACGTACTCGACCAGGCCGGCACCGCAATGCTCGCGCAGGCGAACGAGAGACCCCAGAACATCCTTCAGCTGCTCCAGAGCTGATGAAGGTCAGGACAAGAAATAACCAAAGAGGACAACAATGGATAAGAGCAGACAGAAGGATTTTGCAAGAAGGATCGCTCAGGCAAACAAAACCGAGCTTGTTGTGATCACTTATGATATAATACTCGAAGAAACGGATAACGCGAAAGCGGCGCTCGCCGCAGGCGATACCGGGGAGGCCAGGACCGCGCTCAAATCGGCGCAGAAGTTCCTCGGGGAGCTCATGAGCGTTCTCGATTACAAATATGCGCTTTCGAAGCGCCTGCTGAACCTCTACGAATATGTGCAGCGCATGCTCGTAGCCAGCGATATCGCGGGCGAGGACAGAGGGCTCGACGGAGCAAAGAACGTGATCGCGGGCCTTCGCAGGGCATTTGCCGAGATCGCGCCCCAAGATGAGTCGGGAGCGGTTATGGAGAACTCGCAGAACGTTTACGCGGGCCTTACCTACGGCAGGGGAAGCTTAAACGAGACGAACCTTTCGGACGGCTCCAACAGAGGGTTCCTGGCGTGAGCGTCGGGTATCCGCACGTACACAGGTGGATGATCATATGGACATACGGGTCGGTGACATTGTAAAAATGAAAAAAGCCCATCCCTGCGGAAGCAGCGAATGGGAGGTGCTCCGGACGGGGATCGATTTCAGGCTCAAATGCAGGGGCTGCGGGCACATGATAATGATCCCGCGGACGCAGGCCGAGAAGAATATCAAGGACATCATAAGGGCCGAATGAGGCATTTATATCAAAAAATAAGCGGGAACCGTAAAAAGTTCTTGCTTTTTTTTGACACAGGTGCTAATATATACGATCGTGATATATTATTTTCCTTGCTCTCCGCGTGACGGAGGGCCAGAGACCAAAAGGAGGTGCAACGCAACTATGAACAAGTACGAATTAGCCTTAGTTGTTAATGCAGTTATCGAGGATGAAGCAAGAGCTGCAGTCCTGAACAACATTAAGGACATGATCACCAAGTTCGGAGGTCAGAACCTGAATGTTGAGGATCAGGGCAAGAAGAGACTTGCTTACGAGATCCAGAAGATGAACGAAGGATACTACTATTTCATCCAATTCGATGCTGAGACTACTGTTCCCGCGGAGCTTGAGTCAAGACTTCGCATTATGGACAATGTACTCAGATACTTATGCATTAGACGTGACGAGGAATAAGGAGGTCAGGGCCTAATGAACAAAGTCATTTTAATGGGACGTTTAACACGTGATCCTGAGGTTAGATACTCACAGGGTCAGAATTCAACCGCTATCGCAAAGTTTTCGATCGCCGTTGACCGTCGTTTCAGACGTGACGGTCAGCCCGAAGCAGATTTCTTCAATTGCACATGCTTCGGAAAGCAGGCGGAGTTTGTAGAGAAATATCTCCAGAAGGGCACCAAGGTGGTTACCACCGGTCGTGTCGAGAACGACAATTATGAGAAGGACGGCGTTAAGCATTACAGCGTTCAGATCATGGTCGAGGAGATCGAGTTTGCCGAGAGCAAGAACGCTCAGAGCAATTCGGGCAGCGATAACACAGGCAGATCCGCTGGACCTGCTCCCGCCGGTGACGGATTCATGAACATCCCCACAGGAATTGACGAGGAATTACCGTTTGCCTAAACAGGCAGGTTAACAGAATTTGGATAGGAGGTAGCAGCAATGCCGTTCAATAAGAACAGAGAACAGAATGATAAGGATGCTCCGATGAAGAAGAGAATGCCTCGCAGAAAGAAGAAGGTTTGCGCTTTCTGTGCGGACAAGACCGGAGCAGGTGTTGATTATAAGGATGTAAACAAGCTTAAGAGATTTGTTTCCGAGCGCGGCAAGATCCTTCCCAGAAGGATCACAGGCAACTGCTCGAAGCATCAGAGAGCGATCACCGTTGCGGTTAAGCGTGCGCGTCATCTTGCTCTTATGCCTTACACCGTTGAATAATAGGTGTCGGACAAACCTGATCGTTCGTTCCGGACGGTACAGCCCAGCGCTGTGCCGTCCTTATTTTTTTGTTCTATTTTTCAAACGGATGTGATAGAATAACTACGAATACAGTTTTATTCACAGCGGGGTTTAAAAATGGACAACAAACGCAGACTTGTTCCGTTCATAAAGAGCATACTCAGATGGGCACTGATACTGGCGATCCTTTTGGCCGTATTTACCGTGATAGAATACACGATCGACAGGCGCGCCGGCATTTGCGCGACCGTCTTTCTCGGGCTGTACATGATCGTCGTGCTGATCATGTTCCTCATCAAACGCAAGACACTGGTGCTGGAGCTGGTGCGCTTCGGCGTCAATTACAGCAACGTTCAGCGAAAGCTCGATCAGGAGCTGGAGATCCCTTACGCGATCCTTGACAAGACCGGCTGCATACTCTGGTCCAATAAAAAGCTGCTCGACATGGTCGGCAACAAGATAAGGCCCAGACAGGATGTCACGACGCTGTTCCCCGAGCTTAACCCTGAGGTATTCCCCCAGGATGAGGAGCAGGCGAACGTATTCCTTGAGTGCAATTCGATGCATTACCGTGTGCTCATGAAGAACCTCACGATCGAGGGCATCCGCGACGATTCGCGCTGGGGCAGCGATAAGCTCAGACCCTCGGAGGCGTCCGGTGAGACGCTGGTGATCGCGTATTTCTACGATGAGACCGAGATCAACACCTTAAAGCAGGCATTAAAGGACAACGAGATCGTTGTCGGACTGCTCTATATCGACAACTACAACGAGGCTCTCGAGAGCATCGACGAGGTCAGGAGATCGCTGTTCGCGGCTCTGGTTGACCGTAAGATAAACAAGTATTTCCAGAATTACGACGCCGTCATCAAAAAGTTCGAACAGGACAAGTACATACTCGTCTGCCGGAACAGCAGTCTGGACGCGCTCGAGAATTCCAAGTTCGATATCCTTGAGGACGTACGCGGCGTTAATATCGGCAACGAGATGAATTTCACCGTCAGCATCGGTATCGGTGCCGAGGCGGGAACCTTCAGCAAGACCTACGAATCCGCGCGCGCAGCCATCGATCTGGCGCTCGGACGCGGCGGAGACCAGGTTGTTATCAGGGATAAGGACAGCGTTAAGTATTACGGCGCGAGGACCAGTTCTGTCGAAAAGAATTCCAAGGTTAAGTCGAGAGTTAAGGCGCATGCCTTAAGAGAGCTCCTCGAGACCAAGGACAAGATACTCGTCATGGGCCACAGCATGCCCGATATCGACGCTTTCGGCTCGGCCGTCGGCATATACAAGATCGCGTCGTCGATGGATAAGGAAGTGCATATCGTACTGAGCGATGTAACAGGCTCGATTCGTCCCATAGTGAACAAGTTCGAGGAGACCACGGATTACAACGGCCTGATCGTTTCCCGCGAAGAAGCCGTGGAGATGCTCGATTCAGGCACCATGGTAGTGGTAGTGGATGTCAACAGACCCAGCTACACCGAGTGCCCCGAGCTGCTCGAGAAGGCCAAGACAGTCGTTGTGCTCGACCATCACAGACAGTCCGACGAGGCTATCGAGAACGCGGCGCTGTCATACATCGAGCCCTCGGCGTCCTCCGCATGCGAGGTCATTTCCGAGATCATACAGTATTTCGGCGAGAATATCAGGTTTAAGCCGGTCGAGGCCGATGCGATGCTGGCAGGCATCATGGTGGATTCAAACAATTTCCAGAACAAGACCGGTACGCGAACCTTCGAATCCGCGGCATATCTGCGCAAGAACGGCGCCGATATGACGAGGATCAGGAAGATGTTCCGCGAGGAAATGAACGAATACGTTGCCCGCGCAAAGGTTGTTTCTTCGGCGCAGCTGTTCATGGACCGTTTCGCGTTTGCGGTATGCGATGCGGATAATGTGGATTCGCCCACAGTGCTCGGCGCGCAGGTCGCGAACGAGCTGATGGATATCAACAACATCAAGGCCAGTTTTGTATTTACCGATTACAACGGGACCATTTATGTCAGCGCCCGTTCGATCGATGAGGTGAATGTTCAGGTCATCATGGAAAAGCTCGGAGGCGGCGGACACATGAGCGTTGCCGGAGCGCAGTTTACAGACTGCACGGTTGAGGAGGCCATGGGGAAGGTCAAAGAGATACTGAAAGAGATGAAAGAGGGAGGAGAAGTTTAATGCAGGTCATTTTACTTGAAGATGTAAAAAGCCTTGGAAAGAAAGGCGATGTGGTCAAGGTGAGCGACGGGTACGCGAGGAATTTTATACTGCCCAAAAAGCTCGGCCTTGAAGCTACCGAGAAAAACTTAAAAGAGCTCGCGATCCAGAAGGCAGAGGAGGAGGCCCGCCAGAAGGCCATCTACGAGGAGGCTGTCGAGTTCGGAAAGAAGCTTGAGGCAAAGTCCGTTACCCTTGAGATCAAGGGCGGCGAGGGCGGCAGGACCTTCGGTTCCGTAACTGCGAAGGAGATCGCGGCGGCCATCGAGGAGCAGCTCGGCTTTGACATCGATAAGAAAAAGCTCGTGCTCGCGGATCCGATCAAGAACGCGGGCAGCTACACGGTAGGAATAAAGCTTCATCCCAAGGTTACCGCGGAGATGAAGGTCAATGTAAAGACCGTATGAAAGAGGTAACGTTTTGGAAGAAGCAATAATCAGAAGAGTGATGCCTTACAGCGCCGAGGCCGAACAGGCAGTGCTCGGCGCCATGATAATGAGCAGGGAGGCCATTCAGTCGGCTTCTGAGATCCTCCTGCCCGAGGATTTCTACCAGCAGAAATTCGCGATCCTCTATTCGACGATACTCGAGCTGACCAACGAGGGTAAGGTCGTCGACATCGTTACCCTGCAGGACCGTCTCAAAACAAAGGATGTTCCGCAGGACATGAGCAGCCTGAGCTTCATCAGCCAGATCGCACGGTCGGTGCCCACTGCGGCCAACGTCCGGCACTACGCCGACATCGTTAAGGAAAAGGCGATCAAGAGACGTCTGATAGCCGCTGCGGAAAAAATAGAGAACCAGTGCTATCTTGACCGAGAGGACCTCGATTCGGTCCTTGATTCGAGCGAGAAGCAGGTATTCGAGATATCGCAGAACAGACGCACTTCGGAGTTCGAGAACATCAGGGATGTGGTCCTGAGAGCCATCGACAACATCGAAGCGGCATCTAAGAGCAAGGGGAGCGTTACCGGTGTGGCGACAGGCTTTTTCGAGCTCGACTATAAGCTCGCCGGTCTGCAGAATTCGGACCTGATACTGCTCGCTGCGCGTCCTTCCATGGGAAAGACGGCGCTCGCGCTCAATATCGCCGAGCATGCGGTAACAAAGCTCCGCGTGCCTACCGCTTTCTTCAGCCTGGAAATGTCGAAGGTACAGCTCGTAAACCGTCTCATTTCGATGGATTCCCAGGTACAGGCGCAGGCGATTCGTACGGGTCAGCTGAGCGACCAGGACTGGACCGCGATCACGGACAGCGCGAGAAAGCTCAGCGGTTCGACGCTTTTTATAGACGATACTCCGTCGATATCGGTATCGGAGCTGCGTTCAAAGTGCAGGAAGTTAAAGCTGGAGCACGGACTCGGGCTGATCATCATAGACTATCTGCAGCTGATGACCGCCACTACCGGAAAGGCGTCGGAGTCGAGGCAGCAGGAGATATCCGAGATATCGCGTTCGTTAAAGGCCATCGCGCGTGAGATCAACTGTCCTGTGCTCGCGCTTTCGCAGCTTTCGCGTGCGGTCGAGGGACGTCCCGACAAGCGCCCGATGCTCTCGGACCTGCGTGAATCGGGAGCGATAGAGCAGGATGCGGATGTGGTTATGTTCATTTACCGTGACGAGTATTATAACCATGACTCGGAGAAAAAGGGCATAGCGGAAGTGATCATAGGCAAGCAGCGTAACGGCCCTACCGGAACGGTGGAGCTCGCCGCGCAGCTTGAATACACGAGATTTAAGAATTTAGCGAGAGAATAAAAAAGTGGGTCTCCGAAAAACGGAGACCCATTTCCTATAGCTGTGTATTATTCCTCAACAATAGCCTCGTTGGGGCAGGTAGCTGCGCAAGAACCGCACTCAAGACATGCGTCCGCGTCGATCTCATACTGAGTAGCACCCTCTTTGATAGCACCTGCGGGACATGCCTCAGCGCAAGCGCCGCAACTTACACAAGCATCTGTGATCTTGTAAGCCATAATAATCACTCCTTTCAAATACGGTATCGTAATACTGCGAAATTCTCGCCAGACCGATGCGATACCTGAACATCGGTCATGGGTTGATGATAAAACAAAAATCCGAAAAATACAAGGGTTTGGGGTACTTTTTTATAATTTCTTAACTTGACTGT
This sequence comes from Lachnospiraceae bacterium, assembly GCA_017964055.1. Classification (GTDB taxonomy): domain Bacteria; phylum Bacillota; class Clostridia; order Lachnospirales; family Lachnospiraceae; genus RUG11977. The sequence continues at coordinate 3,510 of JAGCSS010000306.1, read as the reverse complement.
GATAAGGAGTGTTCGTATAATCTAACTCAGCTGAAGAAAACATAGCTATCGGAGGTATATCATGGAAAGAGTATCAAAAGAGATCACCATAGGCGAGCTCCTCAGGTTATGCCCTGATGTTGCTCCCATTCTTATGAGCGCAGGAATGCACTGCCTCGGATGCCCCGCATCCCAGGCCGAGAGTATTGAAGATGCCGCAGCCGTACACGGACTTGATCCTGATGCGCTGATGGAGCAGATCAATCGCTTCCTCGAGACTCACTGAGAACACAAAAGCCCCTGCCGTGCGGCAGGGGCTTATTTATTTAACTTACATTTTTGACAATACCTGAGTAGCCTTGTTCCTGACTATGATATCGAAGTGTTCCTCGAAATGGATGATGCCCATCGCTGTCATGCGGCAGGTCCGTCCGTATTCGGAGAGGATGTTGCAGACCTTGTTGAACTCTCCGGCGGTGTGCTCGGAAAGGTTAACGACCAGATAATATGAGTTATCCGAAGGATCCTTATACAGTGTATTCTCACCGTGATAGAAACCGTTGATGACCTTGGCCGCGGTGATCACCTCATCGAGAGTGGCGAAGCGGTAGGTCTTGCTCAGGTTCCTGATCAGAGGTGCCTTACCGTCCGGGAGCTCGTCACCGGTACGGATACTCTTATCGGCGGTATTCTGTTCGCCGAGGAGCTTATTCGAGAGCGACTCGCCGAGGATGTCGGTAAGATGGTCGAAGCAGTTGAGTATCTCGTCCGCGCAGGGCTTATCCTCGGGCTCGACGGGATAAACATCCTCCTCCTCACCCGCGGGAGCGGAGGTGAAATTCGAAAATCTGGTATCGAGCTCATCCGCGTCCTGGCACTTGGTCACAAGGAGCACAAGGCAGTCCGACGAAACCGGGATGGCCTCGATCATAAGAGGCTGGTCATCCGGCTCGAAATTGCACTCCTGCGAAGCCTGCCTGATCATATCATGGAACAGGGCATTGGCTTTGTCGCTGCCGTAGGCCAGCTCACTGAGGCGTAACTCACGGTCTGAAAGATCCTTGCTGTTCAAGGTGCATCTGATCTGGTTCTCACTGATTTTCTCAATCTTCACGGCAAAACCCCCCTTTCTGTGTGTAAATATATATCGGCATAAAAGACAAAAAACATAAGTTATAATGTAGGTAAAGTATATCCACTTTGCCCTCGGAAGTCAACGTAAAAAAGGGTTAGGAAAGTATTAAAATTTTCTGTATTATTTGGTGAAAAAATCGAAACAGTACTTGCAAAATGTATTTATTGATGCTATTATTTATACAGTTTCCGCCTTTCGGATAATTTTAGAAGAAAGGAGGAGTTGATTCTGACATAGACAGATACAAAATCATTTCCGCACTGAGTTTACATCCGCAGAGCACCGTATGGCTCGCGGAGCACATTTCTCTCGGTGCCAAAAGGATCATCAAAGGCATCCCAAAGGACCTTGCCCGCCAGGGCGGCACATCCCGGGAAGCCGACATTCTTAACAATCTCGATCATCCCGATGTTCCCAAAGTTTACGACGTTTTTGAAGAAGACGGGTATTATTGCATCGTCGAAGAGTATTTCGAGGGAGAATCTCTGGCACGGCTCTGTACTCACAGGCTGCTGTCGTCATCCGAAGTCATCGACTTCATCACACAGATCTGTTCTATAATCCGATACCTGCATGGCCTGGTGCCTGCGGTACTTCATCTGGACATCAAACCCGAAAATATTATCATCTCGGGAGGCCGAGCCCGCCTCATCGATTTCGGCAGCGCCGTAAGGCTGACAAAGAGCCGGAGCTGCGATTCCATGAGCAGGGGGTATGCCGCGCCCGAGCAGGAGGCTGCACTTGATGCGTCCTGCGGGACAGATGTCTACGCATTGGGGAAGCTGCTCGATTTCATGTCCGCGCACAGCAGTGCCGGAAGAGCCGCAAAGGCCGGGTTTTCAAGGATCTCGTCCCGCTGCTGCGAAAGAAAGCCGTGGAGGAGAGTCTCATCGGCCGAAACCATGCTGAAAATGCTCAACAAACACAGAAGGACGGAAACTGATGAGAAAAAAGCCAAGGGGAGATCCGGAAGGAGAACCCCTGCCGGAGGCTTAAAGATAGGCGTTGTCGGGCTCGGGCCGCGCTGCGGTACGACCCACATCGCCCTGGCTCTGGCGAACTGTCTGGCGGATGTCCGCGGCTGGGAGGTCTGCCTGACGGAAAGGAGCGACCGCGACGATTTGTCAAAGCTGCCCGCGCTTTTGCGGGAGAGCGGTGAGGGTAAGGAGCCGGCCAGTAAAAACGGTGTCACTTACCTGACCGCAGGCTTTGCTTACGGCGCGCGGACCGCGGATGAGAGCTTATTCGACGCCGTGGTCTTCGATCTCGGATGCAATGTTAAAAAAGCGGAACAGACGCTTTCACGCTGCGATATCCGGATAGCGGTCGCAGGCGCCGCACCCTGGCGCGCAAAAGAACGTGAGAGTTTGGCGGAGATCGCCGAAATACTTAATGCTGCCGGAGAAAACGGTGAGGACTCTGGAGCGGTTTTGCTGATCAATCCTGCCGACGCGGGCCTTATGAAGGACATAGAAGGCGTCGGGGGACGGATGCTGCCGTTCCCGTTTGAGCCCGACCCGCTTCATCCGGGCAGACAAACACAAAAAATACTCGAAAGAGCAATAAGATAATCCTGTCAGATTATTCTGAGGATACAGGGAGCATATCGCGGTAAGGAAATAATATATCACACGGCATTGCAGACGCTACCTCTTATCACGACAAAACGTTTTATCAGACAGCGGTGTGCTTCCGGCACCGGATCCTCACGGCGGACCGTAAGAACAGGCATAATAAAAGTTGTATAATGCTTGCGAACACTCATGGAAAATGCTAAAATAAGCGCAGTCTTTTGAAGGCTGCGCTTAACTTTTTATGCGTCCGTAGCAGACCGATGCTAAATACCAACGGATGTCATTTTCGGGATCTGACATGAAGATAAAGCTTATCGGAGTCCTCGCGGCAGTGATCATCGTGATCGGTGCGGCAGCCGCGATCGGATTCACATTATATAAGAGTTTCCAGGAAAGCCATGCGCCGAGCGAGGTTGTTATGCCCCTGCCGGATTTTTACAATGTCGCGGACGGTGAGGCCATGATCATCATCGATGAGAAGGTTTACTCTAAGACCGCTCTCTGGCAGCATGACACCGCGTACATCGATCTGGAAACGGTTGCGGCCATGTACATTCACAGATTTTTCTGGGTTCCCGAAGAGAACCTGATGATCTACACCACGCCGACCGAGGTATTTCATTTTACGCCCGGACAGAGCGCTTATACGGTCAACGATGTGCCTGCCGAGTCAAAGGCTCCCGTGGTCATCTTGGGCGCCGATGGTATGCCCTACATCGAGATCACGTATCTCGAGAACTGCGGCATCACTTACCGTATGTACGACGAGCCTCACAGGATACTGATCACCTACAGCGACGAGAGCTTTCTCGCTGCTGACGT
>JAGCSS010000305.1 GCA_017964055.1 Lachnospiraceae bacterium | reverse complement strand
GGACAGCCCACGGAGACCGACGATGATGTAAGGGGCATCCCGATCCTCGCCAATGAGATGGCAAAGACATTCTACGCAGAGATCCCCAAGGAAAACAGACGCGGCAAGTGCCAGATCACGATCAGCACTTCGTATTTTGTGCCGAAGCCTTTTACCCCGTTCCAGTGGGCGGCCCAGATCTCGCCCGATGAGTATCTGCGCAGGAAATCGGTGCTGATGGAAACCCTGAAGCAGCAGCTCAATTTCAAGAGCATCAAATACAACTGGCACGACAGCAATACCTCGATCATCGAGGGCCTGCTCGCGCGCGGCGACAGGAGAGTCGGCAAGGTCATCTACGAGGTATATAAGGCGGGCGGCATTTTTGACGCGTGGACCGATTATTTCGACGAGAAGAAGTGGACCGACGCGATAGAAAAAACAGGGATCGATATGGATTTCTACACGCTGCGTGAGCGCAGCACGGATGAGATCCTGCCCTGGGATTATATCGATACCGGCATCACAAAGAAGTTCCTTGCACGTGAGTACGACAGGGCGAAAAAGGGCATCGTGACCCCGAACTGCCGTCAGGCATGCGGCGGCTGCGGCTGCACTGAGTTCAATGTCGGTGTCTGCATCGAGCCGAAATCGCGTAATGCGCAGGAGCTTGAATACTGACGCCGGTCAACGGGCGGCATATTATATCCAAGGGAGACTAATATGACATTTCGCATAAGATTCGCCAAGTACGGCGTGGTGAAGTTCATCGGCCATCTTGACGTTATGAGATATTTCCAGAAGGTGATCAGAAGGTCCGAACTGCCCGTCTGCTATTCGAAGGGCTTCAACCCTCACCAGATCATGAGCTTTGCCCAGCCTTTGGGTGTCGGCATCACGAGTGACGGTGAGTACATGGAGGTCGATTTTGAGGATGAGGCGCTGTTTGACGCCGCGGGAGTTACGCCTTCGGGCAGCAGGGACATCGGCAACGGACTGACCGCCCTGACCTGGAAAAAAGAGGACGCGCCTGTCCTCGAGAAATATGTTTTTGACGACATGAGCTCGGAGACCAGAGAGGGCTTCGCGATACTTGACGTAAAGCTGCTCCCTCCGCCCAAGCCCAATGTTCATACGGATAAGGCGATGTCGCTGGTCAATGCTGCGGATTACATGGTCTCGTTAAAGGACGGTTATTCGTTGGGGCTTAAGGACGGGGAAGAGTTCCTTGCGCGGTTTGCAGATTTCATGGTGCAGCCCGAGATCAGAGTCATCAAAAAATCAAAGAAAAACGAGAATGAAGTCGATATAAAGCCGCTCATATACCGTTTCGGAGGTCCGGAGGGCTTCGATCTGTCGGGCATCGCGCACGCGGACGAATATGAGAGCGGACAGCGCGTGTTCATGAAGACGGCGGCGGGCAGTATCGCCAATCTGAGGCCCGAGCCGGTAATGGAGGCCTTTTGCGGATTCCTTGGCCTGGAGTATAACCCGCATGCGTTCCAGGTACACAGGATGATGCTGTATCTGGGATAGACGGAGCAGGCAACGTGGTCGGATGTCTTCCGACGACTGAGGAAACGGTATCGGAAAGGCAGGGGCGGTAACAGGCACCGCAGACGCGAAAACGGTGATTTTCCGGCAGTAATGGGGGACTGCCGTGTAAGCTTACATCTTTGGGGGATCATATGGGAAGCAAGCTCGTATTCATCAGGCATGAGAATAAGATAATATCGGGACTGATCGACGGAAACGATCTGGTCGAGGTTCAGGCTGAGGACGCGGAGAAGAGCAGTCTGCTCGGCAATATCTATCTCGGCAAGGTCCAGAATATCGTCAAGAATATCAACGCGGCGTTCGTCGAGATCGAGAACAGGCAGGTGGTCTATCTGTCGCTCACCGACATGAAGAACCCCGTGTTTGCCGATTCATCGCACCCGGGCAAGCTGCGCGTCGGAGATGAACTGCTCGTGCAGGTGACAAAGGAGAATACGAAGCTCAAAGCCCCGCTCGCGAGCACCGAATTCGACCTGACGGGCAAGTATGTCGTGCTCGTGCACGGCCGCAAGTCGCTCGGCATTTCCCAGAAGATCTCGGATCCCGAAGAGAGAAAGCGCCTGAAGGAGCTGATCAAGCCCTATCTCGGAGAGGATTTCGGCTTTATCGTGCGTACGAACGCGGCTTCGGCGCCCGATGCGGTACTCGAGCAGGAGGTTGCCCGCCTCGTGCGTGATTACAAGAATATCGTGGGCTTCGGCGTACACTGGAACTGCTTTTCAAAGCTCTATTCGGTTCCGCCCGCATATATCGGTGAGATCCGCGACAGCTACGACGACGAGATCGACGAGATCAAGACCGACGATGAGGAGCTCTACCGCGAGATCCGCGATTATCTGGAGATATTCCAGCCCGAGGATCTGCCCAAGCTCGTAAAATACGACGGCAGGGAGCTGAGCCTCGCAAAGCTCTACGGCATCGAGGAAAAGATCAAAAAGGCCCTTTACGAGAAGGTATGGCTCGACAGCGGCGCATTCCTTGTGATACAGCCCACTGAAGCGTGCACGGTCATCGATGTGAATACCGGCAAGGCCATCTCGGGCAAAACAGACACCGAAGGCACATTTTTCAACGTAAATATCGAGGCTTCCGAGGAGATCGCGCGTCAGATCAGACTGCGCAATCTGTCGGGCATCATTATCGTGGATTTCATCGACATGGAGTCCGAGATACATAAAAAGAAGCTGATGCGCCATCTTTCCGAGATGCTCGAGAAGGACCGCATCCCTACAAAGGTTATCGATATGACCGCGCTCAATCTGGTCGAGATCACACGCAAAAAGATCAGAAAGCCGCTCGCCGAGCAGATGAAGCAGTAAGGCACGCGGGCTCCTGATTATGTTTGACAATGCACGTCGGAAATGATATTATTTCTTAGGTTGTTTGCGACCGCATGCCGCAATGGCGGAATGGCAGACGCAGTGGACTCAAAATCCACCGCCCTCAAAAGCGTGCGGGTTCAAGTCCCGCTTGCGGCATACCGAAAAAGAGGCTGAGCCATGATACGGTCAGCCTCTTTTTTGTATTTATATAAGGGACAGGGAGAGAGTTAAATGAAAACAAAAGTACTATGCATTATGATGGTCTGCGCGATGATCGCGGGAACGGCGGCGGGCTGTTCCTCATCAAAGGGGACGACATCGGCGCCGACCGCGGGACTGGTCGATTCATCGACGGTTCCGACCACCGTCAGTGACCCGGTCGATTACGGGACTGACGTTACAGCGGCACCCGCAGACAATACGGGGGATACATCATCCGCGCCTGCCGCAACCGCGGCACCTGCGACCGAAGCACCCACAGAGGCACCCACACCCACACCGGAACCTACGCCTACGCCCGAGCCTACACCGACCCCCACGCCGGCGCCCACGTACAAGGGCTCGCTCGAGATACCTTCGGATATAACGGATCCTATTGACAGACTGGAGTATATCCGCTCGCAGCTGATCGCGAACAAGGACTACTACGATTCGCTGGACAATTATAATCATCAGACCTGGTGCTTCAAGCGCATGAAGGACCATTCGCAGTCGGGAAGCTACGAGAGCTTTAAGATCGCCGATTACAATTCCTGCTACGTGGATGAGAACGTTACCGACGATGACAAAAAGATATATCTGACCTTTGACTGCGGTTATCCCTCAAAGAACACCGAGAAGATCCTCGATATACTTGCGGCGCACAACGTGAAGGCAAACTTCTTTGTTACGAAGATGTATCTTGAGGAGTGCCAGGATTATGCCAGACGCATGGTCGAAGAGGGACATGCCGTATGTAACCATACCGTTTCCCATGTCGACCTGACTAATATGTCTGTTGAGAAGATCGCTTCGGAGATACTTGATGTGGCCGAGTACTTCTACGAGATCACCGGTACCGAATTCGCGCCTTATTTAAGAACCCCCACGGGCGCGTACACAAAGAGACTGCTGACGCTCATCAATGACTGCGGCTACAAGACCGTATTCTGGAGCATTGCCTACGGCGATTATGACAAGAACAATCAGCCAGCGCCCGGCTATGTTACGGATCATTTCGCGACCTATCATCACAACGGCGCGATCGCTCTCATGCATAACGACTCATCCTCAAATGTTAACGAACTCGACGCGGTGCTGACTCTTCTCGAGGAGGCCGGATACAGATTCGCTCTTCTTAATGAGCTTGACGACTGAATATTATGGAAGTTATCTACATTATCGTCGGATGCCTGGTTTTCTTTGCCGGAAAGGGCATCTATGACAGCTATAACAACGCTAAAAAGCTCCGCGCGCGCATCATCAGGGAATACGGTTCAAAGGCTGACCGCAAGCTTGATGAAGGCCGCGCACAGAGCATCTCATACTATTGCAGGAACAGGGACAGGAGCCGCTGCCCGGTCGATGACATCACATGGAACGACCTCGATATGGACAGCATCTACTATCTGCTGAACAACTGCAAGTCGGCGATCGGAGACGAATATCTCTACTATCTGCTGAGGAACCCTTCTGATTCGCTGAGTGACCTGAAGGAGAGGGGCAGAGTCATCGATGTACTCGCAGGAAACAAAGAGCTTCGCACGGAGCTCGGATTTTTGCTCGCTGCGATAGGCGGGATAAAGAACATTTCGGTCTATGAGTATATCTGCAGGCTCAAGAATGTCGATATCGACAGCAACCTGAAGCATTTTCTGCAGGCAGCCCTGCTCGCGGCAAGCATCGGCCTGATCTTTTACAATCCGACGATCGGTATCGTGGCGACCGTCTGCCTGTTCTTTGCGAATATCATTTCGTACTTCAGGCGCAAATCGCAGATCGAGTGCTATTTCTCGATCTTCTCGTATATCCTGCAGATGGCGGGAACCGCGGGAAAGCTCGGAAAAGTGACGGCTGCGGACAAATCGGGTGAATTAAAGGCATATACGGACGTGATACACAGCGCGTCCGCAAAGCTGGCCAGGACGACACGCGGCACGCAGTTTTTCCTGAATCCGGGCGGATCGGGCGATCTGCTCCAGACGATCTTCGATTATCTCAGGATGGCATTTCATGTCGATCTGATCGCGTTTAACCTTACCGTTTCGAAGTTTTTTGACAGGCAGGAGGAGTTCGACGCCCTGTTTGAGAATCTTGGTTTCCTCGACTGCATGCTGGCTGCGGCATCCTACCGTGAATGGACAGGGGACACCTGCGAGCCCGACCTGCGCGCAAACGGCGGTGAGCAGAAGTCTCGCATAGAGTTTGAAGGCCTGTCGCATCCGCTGATCCCCGAGCCTGTGGTCAATTCGCTCTCGACCGCGCGCCCGGTACTGCTTACCGGTTCGAACGCGTCGGGAAAGTCCACATTCCTGAAGGCTGTGGCGATCAACGCGATACTTGCGCAGAGCATATTTACGGTGAGAGCCGAAAAGTACTCATCCGCTTTCTTTCATGTGATGTCCTCTATGGCGCTGCAGGATAATCTCGCGCTTTCCGAGAGCTATTACATTGTTGAGATCAAATCGCTGAAGAGGATTATGGATGCGACGGCGGAAAAGGACGCCGTGCCCGTGATGTGCTTTATCGACGAGGTTTTGAGAGGCACGAACACCGTCGAGAGGATCGCGGCTTCGACCGAGATACTTAAAAAACTGTCAGCGGCTGCGGGCATGAGTTTTGTGGCTACGCACGATATCGAGCTTACCTATAAGCTCGAGGAATATTACGCGAATTATCATTTCGAGGAGCAGGTGAGCGACGATGAGGTGACCTTTGACTATCTGCTCCACGAGGGCAGGACCACGACGCGCAACGCGATCAGGCTGCTCGGTATGCTGGGCTTTGACAAGGAGATCGTTGACGCGGCACAGAAGAGTGCTGAGAGTATGGGATGACAACGGGAGGCTGAAATATGGCGGAACAGCACATTGAACGGGAGCATCGCGTGTCCGGCGCGCGTGAGTTCATTGAAAAGCTCTCTTTCGGATACAATGATGACAATACCTGTTCGGCCATCTCGACGGCCATGGCGCTGAATTACCTGAGCTTTCGGTATAAACGCGATTTTGTACCCGAAAAATGGAGGTCCGTAAAACGCAGGGCAAACATCCCCGGGGCCGCGCTGCAGGTCAGGGCGGACTATCCCGGGACCTACTCGTTCCACAGATTTCTGGTCGAAGAATGCGACATGCGGGCCGTAAGCTACGGAGATAAGATTACCGTACCTTTCAGGCATTATCTGGAAAAAGTGAGCGATATAGACCGTGGGATAGAGCTGAAATGGACGCTGTTCCCAAAGGCATCGACGATAAAGGCCAATATAGACGCCGATCTGCCGATACTGATCACGACCACGCTCGCGGGGGAGCTCAGCTGGCATACCATGGTCTGCTACGGCTACAGAGAGAACGGCGGCAGAATGGAACTGCTGGTCCACAACGGCTGGTACGGGCATGAGTATTCCGCGGCCGATCCCTCGGACGGAGAGATATATCAGACGGAAACCTGGGTAAAAAAGGGCATCGCGACCTACGGATACTATTTTTCGCTCAATTGAGACGGGCGATCAGGCCCGGATCTGCGCGGCCAGCGGAAAATCGTAAGCGCCCCTGCAGGTGCGTATGTCCGTGCCGGTAAGCTGTGTGAGCTTCTGGATGCGGTATTTGACCGTATTTTTATGTACAAAGAGACGTTCTGCGATCGCTTCGAGAGAACCGTTTTCCTCGAGATACACGGACGCAAAGTCAAGGGCTGAGGAACGGACTTCCGGGGAGGCATCGCCGAAAAGGGCGTCCAGGTAGCTTTTTCGCGCGGCAGGAGCCAGATCGCGCAGAAGATAATTGATATCAAAAGGATCATAATATGTGACCGGAGCCGGGAGATCGGCTTCAATGGCACGCTCCAGGGCCGCAACAGCCCTGTTGTATGCTCCGGTCAGATGAAGCACGGCGCCCGAATCCGAGGCGCCTGTTTTTATTTTCACCGAATATGAAGTGAGGATGCGCGAGCGGATAGCGGACATCACATCGTCAAGCCGAGGCACCGAGCGTTCGGGTATGATAAGGATCATTCGGGAAGCGGTCCTGAAAACATTTCCCTTCAGTTCTTTTGCAACAGTGCGGCGGACTATGCGCGATATCTCTGTATGGGTGTCGTCGCTCAGGCCTGGATTGGTAAAAGGCGCGATGGCTACAATGCGGTAGGGGATGCCCGTATCGACGGAAAGCGCAGTTATAAGTGCCCCGAAACGTGCGGGAGACCGGTCTTCGAGACCGTCGATGACCCATTCGTTGAAAAAACGGTCTCTGGCTTTCTGCTCAATTACATCGAGATCCTTTGCGCGCTCCTCGAGCAGCAGGACCTCGGTCATTTTTTTGATGATCTCGCCGTATTTGTAGACTTCGCCGACATCGCCCGTGATACCGATAACACCGACGACCTCACTGTTAAAAACAACAGGCAGGTTGACGCCTTTTCGCGCGCCGGGGAACTGGTCGTTCGATTCAACGATAAGCCTGTCGAGCCGCTCACGAAGGAGCTTCAGCGCGCCGCCGTGGACTTTTCCCTCACGCGCGGGATCGGAACTCGCGATTATCACTCCGTCCGTATCCATGATGTTGATATTCTGGCCGATCGTGTCGGAAAGCCTGAGCACTATTTCCTTGGCGGTTCTTTTCTCTATGATCATATCCGTACACCTCTTTGGGATCAAAAGTCTGTCTGTGATCATTTTATCTCAGAAGACTAAAAAACTCAATGATAATTGTCCTTTAAGACATAGAATGTCATTTGTATCTTGTATACAATTTAATACGTGTAAGTATATCTGCAGTAAGGAGAGGCACATGGGAAGAAAGGTGATCATCATACCCGACAGCTTCAAGGGGAGCATTTCTTCGGCCGCGGCTGCGGGGATCCTCGGAGCGGCTGCAAGGAAAGCGGGTTTTGAGACTGTCGAAGTACCTGTGGCCGACGGCGGTGAAGGCACCATCGACTGTGTGCTGAAGATCACCGGAGGGCGCAAACAGGCGGTGCGGGTGACCGGACCCGAGGGAAAGGATATCACGGCAAAATACGTGATCACTCCGAACGATGAGGCGGTCATCGAGATCGCTGAGAGTACGGGCATCACGAGGCAGAACGGTCTGCATCCGATGACGGCTGAGACCTTCGGCTTCGGGCAGCTGATACTCGACGCACTCGACAGCGGCGTGCGGAAATTCTTCCTGGGGCTCGGCGGCAGCGCTTCGACCGACTGCGGTCTCGGCATGGCGGCAGCTCTGGGAGTACGGTTTCAGGACGGCATGGGAAAGTGTTTTATCCCGTGCGGACAGACTCTGCGGGACATCGCCGCGATCGGGACTGACGGACTGGATCCGCGCGTGGGAGAGAGCAGTTTCTGCGTACTGAGCGACGTGACGATCCCTCTGTTCGGACCGGACGGTGCGGCATATGTGTTCAGCCCGCAAAAAGGCGCCGACCCCGAACAGGTGAGGATCCTCGATGACGGACTGCGCGGAGCAGCAAGGCTCATAGAGCAGGCGACCGGATGCGATCCGGAGCGGATCAGCGGTGCCGGAGCGGCCGGAGGCGCAGGCTACGGGTGCGCGGCTTTTCTGGGTGCCCGGATAAAGAGCGGCATAGAGGTCATGCTCGAACTGTGCGGATTTGACCGGATGGTCGGGGAATGCGATCTGATCGTCACCGGCGAGGGAAGCCTCGACGGCCAGAGCCTGATGGGGAAGGTTCTGAGCGGTATAAAGGCGCATTCAAAAGGCAAGCCGATCGTATCCTTCTGCGGAAAATGCGAATTGGGTGAGGATGTTCTCCGGACGGAGGGCATCACCGCCGTCGAGATAGGCAGGGACATATCCCTCGAGGAGTCGATAAGGAACGGGGAAAAGTATCTGCAGCAGGCGGCGGAAGAGTTTTTTATGGGGGCATCCGTAGTATTTGCCAGGAGAAGCGAATACTAAATCCAAACGGGTGCTTGGGCAGGAATGAATATGATAACCAGAAACAGAAAAGCAGTGCTGACATTGGCGATCTGTCTGATAATAGCGGTCGCTTCGATGTTTACGGCGAATCTGATACAGACCGGGTTCGGCGATATCGATGTCGTGACAGCGTCGTTTGAAGTGGACAACGGCGCGGACAGCTATGACATTACCTATAAGCTGTATATCCCCCGGGAGGCGAGCGAGGCCAATCCGCTGCCGGCACTTTTGTGCCTGCACGGCTACCAGAACGACTATGAGACCTCCGCGGCATATGCGATAGAGGCCGCCAGACGCGGGATCGTGGCCGTCTGCATAGACGAGTTCGGCCACGGATATAACGGAAAATCGATGAAGAACCGCGGCTGGACGACCTACAAGGTTCAGGGCGTGAGCGACGACGGCACCGAGACGACCGTGAAGACAAAGCTTAAGGGACCCGACAGATTCCTTACGATGATGAATTTCTCGACGCTCTCGTTCTTTGAAGGCAGCGCCTATTCGGTAAACGAAGAGAAGACGGTGAGCTTCGACGCGGATAAGGACGGTGTTGCGGACAGCTCGATGGGCGGTATTGCCGCATATAAGTGGTTAAAGACGCTGCCTTACGTGCAGTCCGACAATATCGCGATCACGGGCCATTCGATGGGAACCTGGGCATCATGGAGCGTAGCCGCTGCCTGCCCGGATCATAAGGCGATCATCCTCCAGTGCGGTGAGGTGTTCGGCGACAACATGTTTGACAGCTCATCGATCGAATTCCACAATGTCCTGATGCTTCAGGCACGTTATGACGAGTTCAATTATTTCCGTGATTACAGGCAGGAGACCGTGAACGACGATATGCTCGGCAGCGGCATCAGGGAGCAGTTCTTTACAGCCTACGGAAGGACTGCGCCGCAAGCTTCGTACACATGGAACACTACTTACGGCAGCTTCGCCGACGGTACGGCAAGGCGCGTAGAGCTGATCGAAACGAACCACCGCCTGACCACTCACAATTCACATGCGGTCGCGGCGGCGATGGACTGGCTTGAGAGCACGCTCGGCGTACAGAGCGGCCTGCCCTCGGACAAGCAGGTATTCATGATCAAGGAGCTGCTCGTGATGATCGCGATGCTGGCGGTCATGGTCGCTCTTTGCCCGCTGTTCATACTTATAACCAATATCGGATTCTTCAGGGCACTGATAATCGACCGCAGCGCGACAGGACGCGCGCCAAAGCTGATGAGCCGCGGACAATGGTGGAAGAACGCGTGGATCGCGGTACTTATCGGCGCGGTGACCTACCCGTTCATGACACAGCTCGGACACGGACTGCTGCCGGTTCCCGAGAATGTTTTCCGCATGACGGTCGGCAACGGCTTTATGACCTGGTATCTGACTCTTGCTATAATCTCGATCATCATGGTGATCGTTTCGAGGGCCTCGAACAAAAAGAAAGGCATCGACAATCTCGACTACTACGACATGGGACTTTCACGTCCCGACAAGTCGCGCAGACTCGACTGGGCGCTGCTCATCAAGAGCTTTATCGCGTCGGCGCTCACGATTGCCTGCATGTACGGTCTGGTATGCCTGTTCAAGCTCGTATTTAAGCTCGACCTGCGTTTTATCTGGCCGTTCTTCAAGACCTTCACAAAGGAAAGGTTCATCCAGTTCCTCGTTTATCTGCTCCCGTTCATGCTGTTCTTCATCGTGAATGTGGGCTTTAAGCTGTTCGGAAATATGCGCCAGATACAGAAGGACGGCGCAGGGAACTTTATCAAGTGCTGGTTCGGCAATGTGTTCGTGCTGCTCGGCGGACTGCTCATCGTGACGCTGCTCGAGTACATCCCGTTCTTCATGGGATACGGCCCCGGTGCGGATCTGTGCTTCGGCACAACTTTCGGCGGACCGTTCATGTCGGCGCTGATACTGCTGATCCCGCAGTTCGTATTCTTTACATATCTCTCAACCTGGTTCGAGAGAAAGTGCGGAAATGTATATGTCGGAGCGTTTATATCGGCCATGCTCGCGTCATGGATCGTGACCGGCGGCTCCGCGATGTTCTGATAACAATAAGATTCGGGGAGGGATGATATGACAATAGCCATCATAGCCGTTTGCTGCGTCGGAATCGCGCTTCAGGCGCTGTTTATCGACAGGGAGCATAAAAAGGAATACACGGCGGCGCTGATACTGAAGTCCTGTGCTTCGGCGTGTTTTGTGATACTCGGATTTATCACCGCACGAAAGGCCGCCGACGCGGGATTCGCGCGATTCGTCGTGCTCGGTCTGTGTCTGGGCATGGGCGGGGATATATTGCTGAATCTGCGCTTCCTGTCCGAGAAAAAAGGAAATCTCATTTTCCTGATCGGCATACTCGTATTCCTCTCTGGACATGTAATGTATCTGGCGGCGCTCATCCCGATGTGCAAAAATATCGTTCCGGGGCTGGTGTTGGGAGCCGTTTTCACTGCGGTGATCCTGCTCTGGATATTCTCACAGATCACGGCAAAGCCCGCGTTTAAGATATTCGGCGTGTTCTACATCGGCGCGATCGTGATCATGACGACGATAGCGATCATGAATCTCATTGCCGGATTCTCGGTGATGAAGCTGATATTTGCGGTCGGCGCGGTACTGTTCCTGCTGAGCGACATTATCCTGATAATCAATAATTTCGGAGGAAAGAACAGCAAACAGCTCCGCACGATGAATCTGGCGCTGTATTATATCGGGCAGCTGTGCATCGCGATATGTCTGCTGTTCGCGTGAAGGAGCGATATGACAGTATAGGTGATAAAGAAGGTGACAGGCACCGTTTCCCATGGAAACCGGTGCCTGTCACCTTTACTGCCATCTTCCTTAACAAAAAATGATAAGCTCCGTTCCAAAGCGTAAGAAGCAGGGAAACGCATCGGTTGGTATCATGAGTACGGAGGCCGCACGGGCGGCAGGCAAATACCGAAAGGAGAGAGCGGAATGTTTGATTTTAAGTATTATACCCCCACAAAAGTTATCTTCGGAAAGAACACCGAGAGCAGGGTCGCAGAGCTGATAAAGGAGTTTAACGGCACGAAGGTGCTGATCCATTACGGCGGAGGCAGCGTGGTGCGCTCGGGACTGTTAAAAAGAGTGACGGATACGCTCGACGCGGCCGGGATCGGTTATGTGACACTGGGCGGAGCGGTGCCGAACCCTCATTTGGGACTGGTTTATGAAGGCATAGAGCTGTGCCGGAAGGAAAACGTTGATTTCCTGCTCGCGGTCGGCGGAGGAAGCGCGATCGATTCGGCTAAGGCCATCGGCTACGGTCGCGCAAACGAAGGCGATGTATGGGATTTCTATGATTATAAGAGACAGGCAAAGGCCGGCATGCCTTTGGGCGTTATACTCACGATCGCCGCGACGGGCAGTGAGATGAGCGATTCGTCTGTTATCACAAAGGAAGAAGGACTCGTAAAGCGCGGCTACAGCAGCGATTTCGGACGTCCGAGATTTGCGATACTGAATCCCGAGCTTACCATGACCCTGCCGGATTATCAGACCGCATGCGGATGCACGGATATTATGATGCATACGATGGAGAGATATTTCACCAACGGCGGCAATATGGAACTCACCGATTCACTGGCCGAAGGACTGCTTCGTACGGTTAAGAAAAATGCGCTGATCCTCAAAAAGGATCCGAAAAATTACGATGCGAGAGCAGAGGTTATGTGGGCGGGAAGCCTCGCGCACAACGGCCTCACAGGCTGCGGTAACGACGGCGGCGACTGGATGACGCATAAGCTCGAGCACGAGCTCGGCGGACTCTATGATGTAGCGCACGGTGCGGGACTGGCCGCGATCTGGGGCAGCTGGGCAAGATATGTCTACAAGAACTGTCTCCATCGTTTCAAGAGATTCGCGCTAAATGTCATGGAGGTAGAGGACAGAGGCAGCGACGAAGAGATCGCTCTGTGCGGCATCGAGGCCATGGAGGATTTCTACAGAAGCATCGACATGCCTACGAATCTCCGTGAGCTCGGAGTCAAGCCCGCGGAAGGCGATCTGGAACTGATGGCAAAGAAATGCGCCGCGGGCCTGAACGGCGGAACCGGCGGGTCGGCAAAGGTGCTTGATGAAGCAGCGATGCTCGCGATCTATCGTGCAAGTATCTGAGACGAACGGCTTTTGAGTCTGAGCCATGCGGTGGAACCGCTGAGAAACCAGACGATACCGGAGGCGAGCCAGATACCGCGTTCACCCATGCCCATATACTGAGTGATCAGGATGGGTATGGTGAACCGGCCGATCACTTCGACCACGCCGTTAAACAGCGCGAAGAAAGCATCTCCGGTGCCTGTCAGGACGCCTCTTACCACATATATGAGTCCGAGCGCGAGATAGAAGACGCTGGTTATGCGAAGGCCCATCGCGCCGAGAGCGATGATGTCGGGATCCGATACGAACAGCGATGTTATGGCGCCGCCGAAGAACTGCATCGCGATGGTCATGAGCGATGTAATGCAGACCATGATCACGAGACCGTGCCTGTATCCCGTATTTACGCGGTCGAGCCTGCGCGCGCCGTAGTTCTGTCCGCAGAATGTCGAAAGCGCCGCGGCCAGCGTGGCATAGGGCTGGTGGATCAGCTGCTCGATCCTGTTGGTCGCGGTAAAGGCCGCAACGACGGTGGTACCATAGTGGTTTACGATCCTCTGGACAGCCATTGAGGATATCGCGATCAGACCGAACTGCAGCGACATCGGTATGCCCAGACGTATGATCTGCAGACTGAGAGACGGAACATACCTGAGTTCCTCTTTTTTCAGCCTGAAATAAGGATTTGTCTTATATGCGTATAAGCCGCAGCTTGCTGCCGCTATGAACTGTGATATGATGGTGGCGAGCGCGGCTCCTTTTATGCCCATCGAGAAGCGGTAAACGAGCAGTATGTCCAGACCGACATTTATCAGTGTCGACAGTATCAGGAAATAGAGCGGCGAGCGTGAATCTCCGAGAGCTCTCAGCATTGCGGTGATATAATTGTAAAGTGATACGAATATTATGCCGACGCACATGTAGCGGATATATGTTGAGGAGCCGGCCATGATCTCGGCCGGGGTCTGCAGGAGCCTCAATATCCCGCCGGCCGAGATAAAGCCTGCGGCGCCTACCAGTGCAGGGAAAACGAGCATGATGATGCCGGTATTTACTATGCTCTTCCTGACATTTTCCTCGTCATGAGCGCCGTAGTACTGTGAAACTATTATGCCGCCGCCGCTTGCGATACCGTTGCAAAGGGCAAAGAAGAGGAATGTGATCGAGGAGGTGGCGCCGACCGCCGCCAGCGCATCCGAACCGACGAAACGGCCGACGATCACAGAGTCGGCGAGATTGTAAACCTGCTGGAAAACATTGCCTATAAGTGCGGGCAGGGCGAAAAGCAGTATATGTCCCGTGGGATTGCCAACGGTCATATCGGTTGAGTGATCTCTCATTTATCTTTCATTCTCCGTAAAAATCTGTTATAGTCTTATCGTTAATATAACCCTGTTCAATTCCGTATTCTTCTTACGATTGTACATTTTGGATTCTCATTTTGTGACTGAAAGGAGCGCTATGGATTACAGCAAATACGAGATATACGATTTTGACAATACCAGCGCTTTCAACATGTCTACGGGCTATAAGGAGCGCAGTTATCAGATGCACTGGCATTCCTACGGTGAGATACTGCTGGTGGGTCCCGGTGAGACAAACATATTCAGGGTAAACCGCAGCACCTACAATCTGTCCGAGGGCGATTTCGTGCTGATCTGGCCGATGGAGATGCACGCGATCATCGACGCCGACAGGCAGGAATCGCTGGTCATCCAGTTCAGCAACGCGTTTGTGAATACGCTGTTCGATCTGCAGAGGATCATGCATTTTTACAGGAATCTGAGCGTCATACGCGCGGAGGGACATCAAGAGCTTACCTGTAAGCTGCAGGAGATCGCGCGAAAAATGAAGGAGACCTTTTTTACGGCGCAGACAAACCGAGAGGTAAAGTGCTGCATGCTGCTGATGGAATTCATGATGACGCTTGATGAGCACAGGGAGGAGTTCGCGCCGGAGCCGGGCACCGACATGCGCGATCCTTATGAAGATGACGTGATGCGCAGGATGATGCTGGTCACCGATTATATCAAGAACAATCTGACGGCGGACGATCTCTCGCAGGGCGCGATGGCTCAGATGGCCGGTATCAGCAGGGAATATTTTTCAAGGATCTTCAAGAACGTTACGGGCATGAACTACAGCAAGTGGCTGAACATGATAAGACTCGAGAAGGCATCGGAGCTGCTCTCGCATAAAAATATGTCGCTGACGGAAGTCGCGATGCTCTCGGGATTTCAGAGCATACCGAGTTTTAACAGGGTATTCCATGAGGACAAGGGGATGTCGCCGGGAGAGTTCAGGGCGCTGTTCGTGCAGTGAAAGGATAGGATCATGATCAAGAGAACTATAGCGGTCGTACTGACGATAATTTGGATGTTGGTCATTTTTGCATACTCGGCAAAATCGGCGGAAGCCTCTACAGGACAGAGTTTGAGACTCGGAAGAACACTCGGCAGACTTGTCATTTCCGACTGGAATGAATTGAGCGCGGCAGATCAGCAGGCTTTTGCCGAACGCTGGGACCACCCGATCAGAAAGACCGCGCATGTCACGGAGTTCGCCATACTCGGTATTTTGCTGACCAATGTTTTCCTGCTGAGAAAAACGAAAAAGCAGCCCGCAGCCATGCTTTCGCTGTTCTGCGGCATAGTGTACGCTGCGTCGGACGAACTGCACCAGACTTTCGTGCCGGGGCGCGCGGGGATGTTTGGTGATGTGTGCATCGATGCCTGCGGAGTGGTGATAGGAACGGCGCTGTTCATAGGCATATACGCGCTGACCGAGAATATCAGGGCAGGCAAAGCGCAAAAAGCATCAGTGAAAGGTGACTATAAAAATGAAAGCTAACGAACGCACAAATGTGATGAGGGTACTCGATCAGAAAAAGATCGCGTACGAGCCTCATTCGTACGAGCCCGACGCGACGATGACGGGGGAGGAGATAGCCGGGATATTGGGCGAGGACCCGCTTAAGGTTTTTAAAACCCTGGTAACACAGGGAAAATCCGGACAGTACTATGTATTCGTGGTCCCGGTCGGAGCGGAGCTTGACCTGAAAAAAGCGGCATCGGCAGCGGGCGAGAAGGCCGTCGCCATGATCAAACAGAAGGAACTTCTGCCTCTTACGGGATATGTCCACGGAGGATGCTCGCCGATAGGGATGAAGAAGCAGTTCAAGACTTTTATCGATGCCTCGGCAGAGGAATATGAGAAGATGTTCGTGAGCGCAGGCAAGGTTGGATTCCAGATAGAACTGGCACCGGCGGATCTGGCCGCGGTGGTCGGATGCGGATTCGCGGAGCTTGTGTAAGGGCGGATGAGCAAAAAAATAAAGGCATAGTCTCAAAACAGGGGACTATGCCTTTTTCTTATCTGTTACTCTGGCAAGATCGTGTGAAAGCGATTCGATGATATCGAGCTGACTTCTGCTGAGCTTGTTCAGGTACTCGATGATCCTGGAAACCTGATCGGGGTTCGGCCTTGAAGTATCGAAAAACTCCATCGGTGTTATCTGGAGGTACTCACAGATATAGAAGAAACATGTCATCGACGGAAATGCCTTGCCGGTCTCGATGTTATTTATATAAGCCGGATTCTGTCCGAGCGCGAGGCTCATTTCTCTGGCGGAAACGCCTTTATTCATCCTCAGCTGGGACAGACGCGCAGCAAACTGCTTGTCATATAGCTGGTCTTCGTACATAAAAAATGGTCCTTTCGGCAAACGGACATGCACGAAAAATGCATGCCTGCGTAACTTTATCAACCATATTTAATTGTATCAAAGACCCTCGGGAATCTATTTGAATGAAGCCCGAATCTGCATGGGTGTGTTAGAATAAAAGCGACATCGGGTCTTTGACATCAGATATATGCCGAAAGAACGGTCGCCTTTGCTGTTGTTCCTGAAGCGTATAATACGGATTATCGCATAGCAGATAAGCCCCAGAGAGGCCAGTCTGCACAGCATGACAAAAAGCATCGCGATGCTGACGGCAGCGATGCTCTTGGATGTGTAAGTAAGTGTATCTTCAATGTTGACAATGCGGCATCTTTCCTCATGCTCGGGGCCGGTCAGGAGCGGCAGACTGCAGCGGGAGAGGAGCAGGCGTACATTGCGTGAGCAGTACTGAAAAACCGTTTCCTGCTCGGAACAGATCTCTGCGCAAAGGCCCGATCGAACGAGCGCGATGCAGCAGGCGGTTAAAATCAAAATATTCATTGCGATCAGGATGTTTGTAAGGCCAGTTTCGAGTTCAGATCATCAACGCTTTCCGACAGCTCTGTAACGAGGTCCGTATATCGCTCGGCCTGGAGCCTCAGATGGCATTTGCCGTAACCCGCGCCCGTGATATGGTCATCGCGCGCGCTCTGCAGGATATGCAGGTATTTAGAGGTATCGGAACGGTCGGCACCGTCGATCAGCTGCTTTCCCGATTTGCCGTAATTGTGGACATTTACGGGCAGGTGCCCGCCGGGGCCGATCAGGTGGTCGGACAGTATGACGCCGTTTCTTTCGGCCGACCAGAGTTTGTCGGCGAAATCCGAGCACATCTCGCGGATGGTTTCGGGCGATGCGGACCGGCTGCAGCGCGACTTGATCTTTTTGATCGACTGCCTGATGAATCTGTCCTGCTCGCAGTCGGCGGCGAGAGCGCGCAGCTGCTTTAAGCCCCTGTTGAGCATGCCGATCCCGGTGCGGTCGAAGCGGTCCTGAAGGCAGGAGGTGAGCTCACGCCCTATAACGGCTGTCTGCAGCAGGTCGGACTCGAGTGCCAGCCTGGCTTTTTGCGTATACATGTCCGCCGCGGGCGTGATCCGGATACCTTCGGACAGGCCCGAACGCGAAGCGTGCGGCAGAGCATCCGCGCTGTGTGTCACGATAAGCTCTTCATCGTCGTTTTCCAGGAAAAAATGCGCAAAGGGACTCTCGTTGATATCGTGCGATGAGTCAACGACCGTGACCGTCTGTCCCTTGTTCAGCTTCAATGCCTCGCAGCAATAGTCCTTTGTCTCCGAATCAAGAACGGAAGCCAGGAGGCTCAGTGAGCTGATCCTGACTTCCTGCAGTTCCGGGTTATTGCGGATATCGAGCACCGTAAGATGCTTGGTATAGTCACTCAGATCGATGCTGCCGCGGAGGTCCAGACCGTTCAGGTACAGGCGGCTCAAAAAGCCTTTGGAGTTAAAACCGCATCGGTTGATAAGTATATTCTCGTTTTCCCCGCCGGGCATACCCAGCGTATTTGCCAAATCCTTTATCAGCTGCATAGCGTTCCCACCCGTATGCCGTCCCTTAGGCAGGGACGCAGTTATTTCAGGAATCCGTTTACGATCATGGCCTCGGCTTCTTCTTCGGTAAGACCTAAGGTCATGAGCTTGGTGATCTGCTCGCCCGCGATCTTGCCGATGGCTGCCTCATGGATCAGGGAAGCGTCGACATTGTTTGCTGCAAGAGCGGGGATAGCGTCCACGCGGGCGTTGTCCATGATGATGGCGTCGCACTCGGAATGACCGTGGCAGTTTGAATTGCCGCGGATGTGTGAGCGGAATACCTGCTCCGAGCTGTCGCACGCAACGGAACGGGAGATGAGGTTGCAGCCGCAGCCGTCACCGTTCAGGTCTACGTCGAAATTAGTCTCGGCGTGCTGTTTTCCGTGAGTCATGATCTTTTCTTTTACAACGAGAGTCGCGCCTGCGGCCACATCGCCCTTTGTCTCGCGGACAGTGGAGTCGACGCCCTTGATCTGGACCGTCTCCATCTCAAGATAGGAGCCCTCGTCGAGATGAACGATGGTCTGGGGGTTCAGCACGATCTCACCGTTGCCGTCGCCCTCGCCGTAATGCTTCTCGACATAGCGTACCTTTGAATCCTTGCCGACGAAAAACGTGTGGATGCCGTCGTGCTCTGACTTCTGCGTGCCGCAGTTGTGGATGCCGCAGCCGGCGATGATCGTAACATCGCAGTTATCTCCGATGAAAAAGTCGTTATAGACCGACTCGGTGAGTCCGGTCTCGCTGATGATGACGGGAATGTGCACACTCTCTCTTACGGTGCCGTCCTTGATCCTGATGTTGATGCCGGGCTTGTCTTCTTTTGTTGTTATCTCAATATTTGCGGTGGAACGGCGTCCTGCGCCCTCACCGTTTGAGCGGATATTGTAGGCGCCTTCGGGAACCTCGTGAAGGTCTGCCACTTCCGCAAGTAATCTCTTCTGTATCTCGTCCATGTTTTCCTCTCTCGTAATGGCGGTATTATACTGCCTCTGCCTTGCCGCAGTTGGCCTTTGCGATGTTTCCGCTCATGAGTATCGGCATGACCTCATCCTTTGAGCCGGTCTTCGCGATCTGTCCGTCTGCGAGCAGAATGATCTCGTCAGCTATATTGATGATCCTCTCCTGATGGGAAATGATCACTATCGAGCCGTGGGTCTCGTCGTGGAGCTTTTCGAATACCTTGATGAGGTTGTTGAAGCTCCAGAGGTCGATGCCCGCCTAGGGCTCGTCAAAAACGGTGAATTGGGACTTGCGCGCAAGCGTCATCGCGATCTCGATGCGCTTTAACTCTCCGCCGGAGAGGGAAGCGTTGACCTCGCGGTTGATGTAGTCGCGTGCGCAGAGGCCTACCTGCGAAAGGTAATCGCAGATGTCGGCGTTCATATCCTTGTCCGCGGGCCCGTTCGCCGCAAGCTTGATCAGATCCTTGACGGTGATGCCCTTAAAACGGATCGGCTGCTGGAAAGCGAAGCTGATACCGAGGTTGGCCCTGTCCGTGATCGGAAGGTCTGTGATGTCACGGCCGTTGAACAGGATCTTTCCCGATTCGGGAGTGTAGATGCCGGCGATGATCTTCGCGAGAGAAGACTTGCCGCTGCCGTTCGGGCCTGTGATAACGTAAAATTTGTTGTCTTCGAGAGTCAGGCTGACATCCCTGAGGATGTCCTTTTCACCGTTCTCATCGGAGGCCGAATAGGTAATGTTTTGTAATTCGAGCATGTGTGTCTCCGTTCTTGCGGATAACTCCGCTGTTTATGTGATCGGTACGGCAAAAAGCCGTCAGCGCAGAAGACGGACCGTAAGTTCCTTGATCTCTTCAAGCCATTCGGAGGTGAGCTGTGTGTCGCCGTCGCCCAGGGATTCGAGCGCATGGTCGGCATAGCGCAGCAGCTTCTCAAGATCGGCCTTCGGAACCGCAGAAGGAGTCTCGCTCTGTTCGGCGGCCGCAGCCGTTTCTTCCTCGGGCATGATCTCTTCGGCCACGTCGAGCAGCTCGGGCCTCATCTGCTCGAGCGCGTACAGCAGCTTCGGAGTCTCGACGAGAACGGTCATCTTGTTGTCCTCGTCGCTTTTGCCGTTCGGAACGGCGCCGGTAATGGCTTTTCCGGTGAATTCAAGTACTTTTGCGGCTTCGGCGAGCTCGTTCGCGTTGATGATCTTGCATTCGCCCTTGATGCGGTGGACCTCGACCGTGTATTCCTCATAATCGGCCGCGTCCAGGGCCGCCTCGATGCGGGATTTCTTTGCGGGAATGTCTTCGCAGAAGATCCGCACCAGTTCGGCAAAGCCCTCGGGGTCCTCGGCAAGCGCCGCCTCAAGGCTCTCGTCCGGGATACCGTGAACTCTGGGAGTCCACTCGGACATGACCTTTTTAAGGTCCTCGGCCTGCAGCGGTTTTGTCAGAACACCGTTGGCGCCGCTCGCGATCATCTCGGCAACAAGCTCTTCATTTTCTTCGGCGGTCAGGATGATGATCGGCAGACTGGCATAGTAACCCCTCCGCTGTCCGCCCGCCATGCGACGGATGACCTCCACCGTCTCGATACCGTTCATGCCGGGCATGAGGTAGTCGATCAGCACCAGATCGTAATCCCGTCTGGACAGAGCGGTGAAAGCGGCATCTGCGCCGGAAACGTAGTCTCCCGATATTCCGAAGCTGTTGAGCAGCATCTCCGTGACACGGAGGCTCAGCTCGCTGTCGTCCACCACCAGAAAATGCTTTTTGGATCTCACTTTTGCGCCTCGCTTAAGTGCTGTAATTCGCCCATTATCATATCATCTAAGGCAAACGGTGTCAATCGCGCCCGTCTTCGGAAAGCGCCTGTTTTCTGGATTTTTTATGATAAGTTAAGAGTTATTAACAGATATTTAATTTGAGTGAAAGTGATTTGAATGTTAACATATTTTGCGGTATAATGTTAACTGTAGTTTTATACGCGGAAAGGAAGATGAGCTGCAGCATGAATTGCAGCCAAGTGTGATTAATGAAGGAATTCAAAAATGAGAAGTTCTGCGGTGAGCGTGCCTGTTTTGCGACACACGGCGCAAGATTCGACGGTTGTACCTTTGCGGACGGAGAATCGCCCTTAAAGGAGAGCGGTGACTTAGAGCTCAAGACCTGCATGTTCAGGTGGAAGTATCCGCTCTGGTACTGTAATAATGTTACGGTAGAGGATTCTAGCTGGTTCGAGATGGCGAGAGCCGGAGTCTGGTATACGAACGATATCAGAGTTAAGGATTCGATGCTTCAGGCACCGAAGAATTTCAGGCGCTGCAGCGGCGTTGAGCTCGAGAACGTTACTTTTACGCATGCTGCCGAGACTTTCTGGAGCTGCGATCATGTCACCATGAAAAACGTTCGCGCAAAGGGCGATTACTTTGCGATGAATTCACACGATATGGAGATCGACGGACTGGAGCTGGACGGCAATTATTCGTTCGACGGCGTTTACAATGTCACTGTCAGGAACTCCAGGCTGCTCTCGAAGGATTCGTTCTGGAACAGTGAGAACGTTACGGTGTACGATTCGTTCATTTCGGGCGAGTATCTCGGCTGGAATTCGAAGAACCTGACACTGGTCAACTGCACCATAGAGTCCCTGCAGGGCATGTGCTACATAGATAATCTTAAAATGATCAACTGCAGGCTGCTCGACACCACGCTCGCGTTTGAGTATTCCGATGTGGATGCCGAGATCTGCTCCGGTATAGAGAGCGTATTCAATCCCAAGTCGGGCACGATCCGCGCCGAGCGTATCGGTGAGCTGATCATGGAAAAGGATCAGATCGATCCTTCAAAGACAAAGATCGTCTGCAGCGATATCGCTAAAAATACCGACAGGGTCAGCTGGAGACAGTAAGAGCGGATGCTCGATGCTATAATGGGTATGGGGGAAAATATAATGGTTTACGATTTTGACGAGATCATTTCCAGACGCGGAACGGATTCGCTCAAATGGGACGTAAAAGAGGGCGAGCTCCCGATGTGGGTCGCGGACATGGATTTTAAGACCGCGCCCGAGATCAGGGAGGCTCTTGCAGCGAGATTTGAGCATGGGATATTCGGGTATTCCGATGTTCCGGACGCCTGGTATGACAGCTATATTCACTGGTGGAAGACCAGACACGGCTTTGAACTTCAAAAGGAGTGGCTGATCTTCTGCACGGGTGTTATACCCGCCATTTCCAGCACGGTGCGGAAACT
>JAGCSS010000304.1 GCA_017964055.1 Lachnospiraceae bacterium | reverse complement strand
TTCCGTCTCAACTCGGAGAACATCCCTGTTGAGGTCGCCGGAGTTCCGCCCGATTATTTCAGCGAGGACGGTCAGCTCTGGGGCAATCCTCTCTACAACTACGACCGCATGCGCGAGGATGGCTTCGAATGGTGGATCCGCAGGATCGGCGGAGCGGAGAAGCTCTACGATGTTATCAGGATAGACCATTTCCGCGGCTTCGCGAGCTACTGGGCTGTTCCCTACGATGCCGAAACGGCTAAGACCGGACGCTGGGTACAGGGTCCCGGCATCGCTCTGGTAGGCGTTATCACCAGCTGGTTCCACTGGCTCGATTTCATCGCCGAGGATCTCGGTGTCATCACTCCCGAGGTTTCCGAGCTTCTCGAGGCTTCAAAGCTTCCCGGCATGAAGGTTCTCGAATTCGCGTTTGACTCCAAGGAGCCGAGCAATTATCTGCCTCACGTTTATCCCGAGAACTGTGTATGCTACACAGGCACTCATGACAACTCTCCTCTCCTTATGTGGAAGGACGAGGCGGCTCCCGAGGACATCGAATTCGCGACCAGATATCTCGGTCTGAATCAGGCCGAAGGCTTTAACTACGGCATCATCCGCGGCGGCATGGGCTCCGTTGCGAAGCTCTTTATCGCACAGATGCAGGATTACCTGAACCTCGGTCTCGGTCACCGCATGAACCTTCCGGGCACCGCAGTCGGCAACTGGCAGTGGAGGATGCTCCCCGGCGAAGCATCGGCAGCGCTCGCGGCTAAGATCCACGAGATGCTCCGCATGTACGGCAGACTTAATCCCGTGATCGTCGCAAAGGAACAGGAAGCAGCAAGGATTGCAGCCGAGGAAGCGGCCGCAAAAAAAGCTGCCGAAGAAGCGGCTAAGGAAGCTGCCGAAGGATCATCAGAAAAAGAGGCTTTAGAAAAGGCCGCCGAGTAATATCACCAACCATCAGGGGCCGCAAGCATGCGGCCCTTTTCTTATCATCATAAACTCATATTCAGGAGTATTTTGTATGACAAAAAAGCAGACCCGCGCACGAGTCATAAAGGTTTATACGGAGTACATCAACGATCCCGAAAAACAGATCAAAGAATATAAAAAGCTGCTGAAGCAGGCACAGGAGGCCGCAGATCTCTATTACATCGGCTTTGTGTTCCATATGCTCGCCGTTGCCTATAACATGCTCGGCAGCAAGGACAAGATGCTCATAAACTCGGTCAAGTCACTGGCCGTCTTCGAGAGCACCGGTGACTTCGAGATGATAGCCGACGCATATATCACGCTCGGCGCCGCGTATTACAACCAGGAAAACTATCAGCTGGCCCTGTCCAACTACGACAAAGCGTACACGATCATCAAAAAGCACAGGATGGGCGGCACCAGCAGGCTGGCCGTACTGAACAATCTCGGCGCTGTATACAATCTGATGGGCGACTACAGATCCGGTATCCGCTGTCTTTCCGAATGCCTGGAGTTATCCAAAAAAGAGTCTCCCGACGAATCCCCGGAGCTGCTGGTATACTATACCAATCTGGCCGAGAGCTGCATGCACCTCGGTGAATACAAAAAGGCCGAAACGATCCTTAAAGACGCGCAGGCGCTGGCAGAAAAAGTAACCGTCATTTCATATATCTGCGATTACCGCTTAAAATATGCCGCCGCGAATTACAATCTCGGCGACATCAGACAGGGAAACAAAAACTTCGACACAGCGATGAAGCTGGCCGAAGGAGCACCCGATACATATTCCGATATTGAGATATTCAGGGATCTGACCCGTCTTCTGCTCAAGAACGGCGACAGAAAACGTGCCGACAAGGCTGTGGAGCTTCTTTCGGAATACGGCAAGAATAACAGCCATACCATGGTACAGCTCACCGTGACCGGTACGCTGGCCGACTATTACAGAGCCGTCGGCGATACGGAGCGCGCAGTTGAGTACTATGAGCGGCTCGCCAAGCTTTACGAGGCCCGCACCCGCGAATTGAAGCAGGTTCAGCTCAACATCCACAAGAGCCTTAAGGATGCTGACGCTTCGATCACCAGACTGCGCAGACAGATACTCGAGAGTGAGGAACGTGCCGACAAAGACCACATGACCGGGCTGCTCAATCATGCCGCCATGCTCAGGATCGGCGGCGAGTTCATCGAGGCCGCCTCCAAAAAGAAAGCAAAGATCGGCGCTGTCTTCATCGATATCGACTGTTTCAAGAAGTGCAACGATACATACGGACATGCCAAAGGTGACGAGATCATCAAGGCTGTCGCGAAAGCGTGTCTGGCGCAGGAAACCGATTCCGTCCGCTTCGCCCGCTACGGCGGCGACGAGTTCCTCGGGCTTACCTGCGGACTCGATGACAGCGCAGTCGCGGATATCGCCCGCAGGATCTGCAGGACGATACGAAGGGCCGCCATCCCGAACGAAGGCAGCCCTAACGGCGGTATCGTCACTCTCTCGGTCGGCATTGTAAATGTCCCCGTAACGCACGGCACCGACTCGATCATACAGATCGCGAACTACGCCGACAAGGCCGTTTATTATTCCAAAAAGGCCGGAAAAAACTGCATACACCTGCTCGATCACGACCGTTCCGACGCGGACGGTGAAAATGACCAGTTCGTACGTATAGAGTTTTGATCGGAAACCATACAGCGTTGTACTGTTCAAAAAACTGTCCGTATCGCTTTAACAAATCTCTGTGATGTGTTAGAATATTCAAGTAAAACGGCATTGGGGAAGGCTGTCGGACAGGACATGGTCCGCAGACCGTGACATCGGGGGAGCATGCAGTATATGGCGGAGAGGATCAGCGAAAAATATATAGGGGAATTCTTCGGGCTGACGCCCGATGAGACCGGAAAACAGGAGCTTGCCGAGATCAAAGGCAAGCTTAAAAAGATGGTCTTCGAGCACGGACATGATATAGTAACGATCGACGAAGAGCCGGACGGCATGTATTTTATCGAGTCGGGTACCGCCGTTGTTTTGGGGCGCGAGGGCGAACAGCTCAACATCCTGCACATCGGTCAGTACTTCGGCGAATACGGCGTGCTCTCCGGTCAGAAGCGTCTGTCCACCGTCAGGGCCCTCGGCCGTACTGTTGTCTTCAAAATGGAGAGCGAGGATCTGCTCAGCTTCCTGCAGAAGCATCCGGACATATACGGCGAGTTCATGAAGCGCGTTTACGGGCAGCTCTCCAACAAGCATTCACAGATACTCGCGCTCTCCGGCATGCGCAAGGGCGTACTCACTCACCCTTCGAATACCGTACCGCTCTCTCATAAGCAGCTCCTGATCAACTACGGCGGACTGCTCTTAATATATATTCTCGCTTCACTGTTCATCCCCGCGGACACCTCATTCCCGGTGTTCGTCATCCCGATAGCGTTCATGCTTCTCTATGTTTTTGTCACAAAGAGAACCGTTGAGTCGCTGATCACCTCGTGTATACTGGCCGCCATACTCGTGTACCGGGCGGGACTGTTCCCGGGCTTTACCGACGCCCTCATGGATACGATGGGCGCCGCCGACAATGTATTCACCGTACTCGTTATGGCCCTGATGGGCGCCATGATCAATCTGATCGTGTATTCCGGCGGAGTAACGGCCTTCGAAAAATCGGCCGCCAAAACAGGAAAAACCCCGAGAGGGATATTCTTATCCTCACTCGGGATCATGACCGCCACATCGATAGATGACGGTCTCAATATGCTCTGCGCCTCGTATGCCGCGTATACTCCGGCCAAGGAAAAAGGCGTGGTCCGCGAAAAGCTCGCGCTCTTCTACAGTCTGCTGCCCACGGTCCTCAGTTCGTTCTTCCCGCTGTCCCTCTGGGCGATATTCGTCATAGGTACACTATCCGCCACGGTAAAGTCTGACGCTCTCGCGATATTCTGCAGGTCGATACCCTTTAATTTCTTCTCGATCCTGACCGTTATCGCGATGGTGCTCTTTGCCTTCGGGAAACTCCCCCGAACCCGCCAGATCAAGACCGCCGAGGCCCGATACAAGGAAACCGGCGCGCTCTGGCCCGCAGGCTCCGAGAAATACTTAAGCATACACGAGACCGAGGTATGGGGCAAGATCACGAACGTCATGCTCCCTATCGCAGTGCTCGCGGTCAGCTCGCTCGCGGTACGCAGCTTCGTGACAAAAAGCTTCGTCGTAGACAGCGCCGTAGGGCTGATGGTCACGCTCGCCTTCATGTTCCTTATGTACTGCTTCAGGGAGATCATGTCACCCGAGCAGTTCATGGAGCATCTCGTAGACGGCATCTCGGGCGTTACGCTCCCGATCATCATGTATCTGCTGACCATGTGCTTCTCCTCGATGCTCGATACGCTCGGTCTGCACGTTTATCTGGCTGAGGCCATAGAGATCGTGGATGAGTATATGTTCCTGCTCCCTGCGGCCACCTTTGTGCTCGCCATGCTGCTCACGATGCTC